>JBBRID010000129.1:0-9102 GCA_038221635.1 Burkholderiales bacterium | reverse complement strand
CCGACCCCCGAGTGCAAGAGGCCTATCTGGGCTCGATCCTGGCCGACATGAAGGATGCCAATGACCGCACCGACGAGATCCTGCGGATGATCAAGCTCGATCTGAAGCGCGATGTGCTGGCAACCAACCTGACCTATGCCGAACAACGCGCCCTCGAGATCGGCATCACGATCGCGGGCGGTGCGGAAGTGATCCTGCTCGATGAGCCCACGGCTGGCATGAGCCGCAGCGAGACCAGCCGCTTCATAGAACTGATTCGCGACGTGACCGCCGGCAAGACGCTGTTGACGGTCGAACACGACATGGGCGTGGTGTTCGGTCTGGCCGACAAGATCGCGGTGCTGGTCTACGGCGAGGTAATTGCCTTCGACACGCCCGATGCGGTGCGTGCTGATGCGCGGGTGCAGGAAGCGTATCTGGGATCGGTACTGGCCGACGAGCAGGCGGATGGTGCGTTGCGGGCGTCACAAGCAGCCGGAGCCTGACATCATGTTGCAGCTCAAAGATGTCCATGCCTATTACGGCAAGAGCCACATTCTGCATGGTGTCACGATGGACGTGAAACCGGGTGAAATCGTCAGCCTGCTCGGACGCAACGGCTCCGGCCGTTCGACCACCGTCAAGGCGATCATGGGGCTGGTCGAAGCGCGCGGCGACATCAGCTGGATGGCGCAGCAACTGGTCGGCCGCAAGCCGTTCGAGATCGCGCACCGCGGGATTGGCTATGTGCCTGAGAACCGCGACATCTTTCCAAAGCTGACCGTGCATCAGAACCTGATGCTCGGCGAGAAGCGCGCCGGACAGAAGACTCGCTGGAGTTTCGACGACATGTACCGGATGTTCCCGCGCTTGAAGGAGCGGCAATTCAACGAGGCAGGGGTGCTGTCCGGCGGCGAGCAACAGATGCTGACCTTGTGCCGCACCTTGATGGGCGACCCGGACCTGATCATGATCGACGAGCCGACCGAAGGTCTGGCACCGAAGATTGTCGAACTGGTCGCCGAATACCTGCAGGAGCTGAAGCGGCGCGGCGTGTCGGTGCTGCTGGTCGAGCAGAAGTTGACGATCAGCTTGAAGGTGGCCGATCGCTGCCTCGTGATGGGCCATGGCCAGATCGTCTTCGAAGGAACGCCGGCCGACCTGCGCGCTGATGCGGATATTCGCAAGGAGTGGTTGGAGGTCTGAAGGCGCGAACCGCTTACCTGCGAAATCCGGAGGTAGGAGAGAAGTAGTAGCGGCTTCAGCCGCGATTGGGTGGCCTGGCACGGTTTCGAAGCGCGGCTGGAGCCGCTCCTACAGGCCGCTCCAAACGCCTCGCACGGCGGCAACGGCGTACGACAATTGTCACGACAGCGACAAACCCCGCGGCGTCACTGCCTAGAATCGAACGACTGTTCTATTTTCCCTCGAGGAAGCACGATGAGCGCGAGTTATCAAGTCCGGGACGGCGTCGCCGTCATCACGCTGAACAACCCGCCGGTCAACGGCCTCGGTTTTGCTACCCGTGTCGCGATCGTCGACGGGCTCGACAAGGCGCAGGCCGATCCCAGCGTTCAATCAATCGTGCTGACGGGTGCCGGCAAGGCGTTTTCTGGTGGTGCCGACATCACGGAATTCGATTCGCCGCGCGCCACTGCGCAGCCCAATCTGCTGACCGTGATCGAGGCCGTCGAAGCCTGCAGCAAGCCGGTGGTCGCCGCAATCAACGGTGTGTGCATGGGCGGCGGGCTTGAGCTGGCACTGGGCTGCCATTACCGGATGGCCTCACCCGGCGCACTGATCGCACTGCCCGAGGTCAAGATCGGCCTGATTCCGGGTGCCGGTGGAACGCAGCGCCTGCCGCGCGTGCTGGGTGTCGAGACCGCGGTGAACATGATCGTCAGCGGCGAGCCGGTGAAAAGCGAGCTGCTCGCAACGCTACCCGGTCAGAAATTGTTCGATCGTCTGGTGGACGGCGATCTGCTGGAGCGGGCGCTGACGTTTGCCAACGGGATCGCCGACCAACGTCCATTGCCGCTGGTCCGAGAGCTGCCGGTTTCTCATGCAAGTGCCGACGGTTATTTTCAGTTCGTCCGCAACGGAATCGCTGCGAAGGCTCGCAATTTCCCGGCGCCTGCCAAGTGCATCGAGTCGGTTGCAAATGCGCTGAAGCTGAAGTTCGACGAGGGCATGAAGCGCGAGCTCGAGATCTTCATCGGCCTGATGGTGACGCCCGAATCGAAGGCCTTGCGTCATGCGTTTTTTGCCGAGCGCGCGGCCAGCAAGATTCCCGATGTGCCGGCTGATACGCCGCAGCGCGAGATCCGCAAGCTGGCCGTGATTGGTGCCGGCACGATGGGTGGCGGCATTGCGATGAATTTCCTGAACGCCGGCATTCCGGTCGTGATGCTCGAGACCAGGCAGGACGCGCTCGACCGCGGTGTCGCGACGCTGCGCAAGAACTACGAGGCACAGGTCAGGAAGGGCAAGCTCAAGCAGGACAAGCTCGATGCCCGCATGGCCTTGTTGTCGACCACGCTGAACTACGGTGATCTGAAGGACGCTGACATGGTGATCGAGGCCGTGTTCGAGGACATGGCGGTCAAGCAGCAGGTTTTTCAGGCGCTCGACGAGGTGATGAAACCCGGCGCAATCCTGGCCAGCAATACCTCGACGCTGGATCTCGACCAGATCGCATCGTTCACCAAACGGCCGCAGGACGTGATCGGCACCCACTTCTTCAGCCCGGCCAACGTGATGAAGCTGCTCGAGGTGGTGCGCGGTGAAAAGACGGCGAAGGACGTGTTGGCCACCGTGATGAGTCTGGGCAAGAAGATCAAGAAGACCTGCGTCGTCTCAGGCGTGTGCGACGGTTTCATCGGCAACCGCATGATCGAGCAGTATTCGCGACAGGCGGGCTTCCTGCTTGACGAAGGCTGCACGCCGCAACAAGTCGATCGTGCCGTCGAGAAGTTCGGCTTTGCGATGGGCCCGTTCCGGATGGGCGACCTGGCCGGCAACGACATCGGCTGGTATATCCGCAAGCGCCGCTATCACGAGCAGCCCGAGATGCGCTACAGCAAGACGGCCGATCTGCTTTGCGAGATGGGTCGTTTCGGCCAGAAGACCGGCGCCGGCTGGTACGACTACCAGCCTGGCAAACGCGACGCACTGCCATCGGTCGATGTCAACGAGATGATCGACAGGCAGCGCGCCGAACTCGGCATCAGCGCGCGCAAGATCTCCGACGACGAGATCGTGCATCGGCTGGTCTGGTCGCTGGTCAACGAAGGCGCCAGGCTGCTCGAGGAAGGCATCGCGATGCGCGCGTCGGACATCGACATGGTTTATCTGACCGGTTATGGTTTCCCGCTGCACCGCGGTGGCCCGATGTGCTACGCCGATACCGTCGGCCTGTACAAGGTGGTCGTCGCGATGAAGCGGTTTGCGGCCAACCCGCTCGACGACGCGGGCTTCTGGGAGCCTGCACCATTGCTGGCCCGCCTGGCCGCCGAAGGCAAGACATTCAGCTGATCCAATCGTCGCAATTCACGAGGAGCAACACATGACCCGCGCAGTGATCGTTTCGACCGCCCGCACGCCTTTGGCCAAGAGCTGGAAAGGCGCATTCAACATGACCCATGGCGCCACGCTGGGCGGCTTTGCCGTGGAGGCTGCGGTTGAACGAGCCGGCATCGATGGCGCCGAGGTCGAGGACGTGATCATGGGCTGTGCTACGCCCGAAGGGGCAACCGGCGGCAACATCGCGCGGCAGATCGCGCTGCGCGCTGGTCTGCCAATCACCACCGCGGGTGTTACCGTCAACCGCTTCTGCTCCAGCGGCTTGCAGACCATCGCGATGGCGGCGCACGCCATCATCGCCGGCGATGCCGAGGTCTTGGTCGCAGGCGGTGTCGAAAGCATCTCGTGTGTGCAGAACGAGGCCAACCGCCACATGTTCCAGGATCCCTGGCTGCTCGAGCACAAGCCGGAGATCTACTGGAACATGCTGCAGACTGCCGAGCAGGTCGCCAAGCGCTACAAGATCGACCGCGAGCGGATGGACCGCTACGGCGCGCAAAGCCAGCAGCGCGCCACCGAGGCGCGCGAAGCGGGCCGCTTCGATGACGAGATCGTCGCCTGCACCGTGCTTGCCGGCGTTGCCGACGCGACGATGGGCATGCGGACCAAGGAGGTGACGATCAAGGCCGACGAAGGCATCCGCCCAGGCACCACCTATGAAGGCATCATGGGCATCAAGCCGGCGATTCCCGGCGGCGTGATCTCGGCCGGCAATGCCAGCCAGTTCAGCGACGGCGCTGGCGCCTGCGTGGTGATGGACGAGGTGATGGCGCAAAAGCGCGGTGTCAAGCCGATCGGTCGCTTTCTGGGCTTCGCGGTGGCCGGTTGTGAGCCCGACGAAATGGGCATCGGCCCGGTTTTTGCGGTGCCGAAAGTCTTGAAGCGTTTGGGCCTGACGGTAGACGACATCGATCTGTTCGAACTCAACGAGGCGTTTGCGGTGCAGGTTCTCTATTGCGCCGATACCCTTGGCATTCCGATGGAGAAGCTCAATGTCGACGGCGGCGCGATTGCGGTCGGCCACCCTTATGGCGTCAGTGGCCAGCGCCTGACCGGTCATGCATTGATCGAGGGCAAGCGGCGCGGTGTAAAGCGGGTGCTGGTAACGATGTGTGTGGGTGGTGGCATGGGCGCGGCGGGCGTATTCGAGGTGCTTTGATGCGTCGGCTGGCAACCACGTTGGCCGGTCTTGCCGTTGCCCAACTGGCCGGCGCGGCCGACGCACCCCGCCCCGTCGACGCGGCCGACGCCGCCCTCGAGCGTTTGCGCAAAGGCGATTGCCAGGGGGTGTTGGAACCCTTGAACCGGGGCCTCCAGGCGGGTGAGGCGAAATCGTTCTACGTGTTGGGTGCGATGTATCTGAACGGCGCCTGTGTTGCCACAGACGTGCCGCGCGGGTTGCAGCAACTCGAGCGTGCAGCCAAAGCCGGGGAGGAGATGGCCGCAGAGCAACTCATTCTGATCCACGGTCTTGGACGAGGCGTTGCGCAGGACTACACCCGCGCTGGGGTGTGGGCTGTGGCGCTGCAAGATATCTACCGTGCTCGCACCGCTGCGACCCGCGCGCCGACTGACGCTTCGCCGATGGTTGTGGAGCAGATTGCCGGCGGCGGGATGCTCGATCCCCTGTGGACGAAAGCCTTTGGCCAGGCGGCCACGATCCAGGCACTGGCGACCGAACGGGTGCAGGCTTCGCGCAGGGTGTCGCATCACGGGGGCCTGGCTAACCTGTTCGTCGTCGTCACCAGTGCTGGGCCGCAGGGGTTGCCCTCGTTGTTGTTTGAAGAGAAGGTGCGCGACAGGACCACGGTTCTGGGATCAGCGGTGGCGAGGCCGGCCGGAGCCGAGATTCTGCGTGACATTCGCGAAATCTTCGAAGGCGTATTGCGCGACATTCCCGCCCTGGACAGCCCGGTTGAGGCCACGCTGAAGCGCGAATTCACCGTGATCGTTAAATGAAGTCTTTCACTCGATGACCTACCGGCAGACCACCGACTTCCTGCTCTACGATTGGTTGGGAGTCGACGCGCTGCGCGAACGCGCTCGATTCGCGGACCACTCGCGCGATACCTTCGATTCGGTGATGGACATTTGCGAACGTATCGCGCGCGACAAGTTCGCGCCGTTCAACCGCGTGGCCGATACCGAGGAGCCGTGGTTCGACGGTGAGAAGGTGCACCTGCCTGCCTGCAGCCATGCCGCGGCGCAGGCCTATGTCGCCTCAGGGATGTTGGCAGCGGCGCAGGACTACGACATCGGCGGCATGCAATTGCCGTGTGTCATCGAGATGGCGGCCAACAGCTTTTTCTCGAAAGCCGGCATCGGCATTGGTGGCGGTCACATGTTGACGAGCGGAAACGCCAACCTGTTGATGGCGCACGGCAGCGATCTGCAGCGCGAGGTGTTCGCGAAAAATGAATTTGCCGGCCGCTTCTTCGGCACCATGTGTCTGAGCGAGCCGCAGGCCGGCTCCAGCCTTTCCGACATCGTGACGCGGGCCGTACCTGACGGCGCCGACCACGCTGGCGATCCACTCGGCCCGCGTTACCGGTTGCGCGGCAACAAGATGTGGATCTCCAATGGTGAGCACGAACTGGCCGACAACATCGTGCACCTGGTGCTGGCCAAGATCCCGGGTGCCGACGGCAAACTGGTGCCCGGCGTGAAGGGCATCTCGCTGTTCATCGTGCCGAAAATACTGGTCGACGACGAAGGGCGGCTGACTGGGGAACGCAACGATGTTGCGCTGGCCGGGCTGAACCACAAGCTCGGCTACCGTGGCATCCCGAATACCTTGCTCAATTTCGGCGAAGGCAAATACCCGGTGCGCGCAGACGGTGGCCCGGGCGGCGGTCTCGACGGGAAGGGCGCTGGCGCCATCGGCTACCTGGTCGGTCAGCCGGGGCAGGGCTTGCGCTGCATGTTCCACATGATGAACGAGGCACGCATAGCCGTCGGCCTGGGCGCCACGATGCTGGGGTATGCCGGCTTCGAAGCCAGCCTGGACTATGCCAAAGATCGCCCGCAGGGCCGGCGGATCGGACCGGACGGCAAGGACGCCAGCAAACCGCCAGTCGCGATCATCGAACACGCCGACATCAAGCGCATGTTGCTGGCGCAGAAGAGTTATTGCGAAGGTGCCATGGCCTTGTGCCTGTACTGCGCGCGCCTGGTCGACGAGCAGCACACCGGCGAGCCGGAGGCTGCTGCACAAGCCGCACTGATGCTGGAGATGCTGACACCGATCGCCAAGAGCTGGCCCAGCGAATGGTGCCTGGAAGCCAACAGCCTGGCGATCCAGGTCCTCGGTGGCTATGGCTACACGCGTGATTACCCGGTCGAGCAATACTGGCGCGACAACCGGTTGAACATGATCCACGAAGGCACGCACGGCATCCAGGCGCTCGATCTGCTCGGGCGCAAGGTGGTGATGAATGACGGCCAGGGCCTGGCCGCGCTGTCACGGAAAATTCACGCCACAGTCGCGGCTGCCAGGCTGACGCCGTGGGCCGCCGAGGCGCATGCACTCGATGGGGCACTGCAGGCGTTGGGGCAGGCCACACGGGGCGCCTGGGCGAGCGGGCAGCCCGAAGAAGCACTCGCCAATGCGACGCCGTACCTGCAAGGCTTCGGGCATGTCGTACTGGCGTGGATCTGGCTCGATGTCGCGCTGGTCGCGCAGGGACTTGCCGACGGTCCAGATGGTGCCGATGGCATTCCGGCTGCACGTGGCCAGTTGGCCGCGGCGCGCTACTTTTTCCGTTATGAGCTGCCGAAGGTGCCGGCGTGGTTGGCCGTGGTCGAAAGCCGCGACGACACCTGCCGCAGCATGCAGGCAGCCTGGTTTTGAGAAAACAGGTCTCCATCATGAAATCCCGCACACTCGACAAACTGATCTGGCCGGCGATCTTTGCCGGCATCGTGATCGCAGGCTTCGGGTTTTCGTTGCCCAGCGAAGCCAGCGCGCTGGGTTGGACCGTCGTCACGGTCGGCATCGTGCTGGTGCTGATCGGCTTCGTGCTGATCGTGCTTCGATCACGCTCCGAAGACTGACAGCCATCGCCCGCCAACACGATTGGATTTGCATCCTCCACCCAGTAGAAGGAACCAAGCATGAGCACGCCGATTCAGAAATTGTTCGATCTCACCGGCAGGACGGCACTCGTCACCGGTGGCTCGCGTGGCCTGGGCCTGCAGATCGCCGAGGCACTCGGGGAGGCCGGTGCGCGCATCCTGCTGTGCTCGCGCAAGGCGCCCGATCTGGAAGAGGCGGCTGCGCAGCTGCAGGCCAAGGGCATCGATACCCGATGGGTGGCTGCCGACATGAGCCAGGCCGAGCAGATCCAGCACGTTGCCGATGAGGCCATGCAGCGGCTTGGGCAGATCGACATCCTCGTCAACAACGCCGGTGCCACGTGGGGAGCGCCGGCCGAAGACTATCCGCTCGATGCCTGGGACAAGGTGATGAACCTGAACATCCGCAGCATCTTCCTGATGAGCCAGGCTGCTGCCAAGGCCAGCATGATTCCGCGCCGCTCGGGCCGCATCATCAACATCGCGTCGATCGCCGGCCTGTCCGGTTCCGGCCCCGAGATCAAGTTCATCGCCTACGGCACCAGCAAAGGTGCGGTGGTCAATTTCACGCGCACGCTGGCCGGCGAATGGGGCGGCTTCGGCATCACCGTCAATGCGCTGGCGCCGGGCTTTTTCCCGAGCAAGATGACCAAAGGCGTGCTCGAGCGGGTCGGCGTCGATACCATGGCCAGCCGCGCGCCGCTGCGCCGCATAGGCGACGACGACGACCTCAAAGGTGCGGCGCTGCTATTCGCTTCGGACGCAGGAAAACACATCACCGGCCAGATTCTGGCCGTCGACGGTGGGGTTTCGGCAATCCATGGTGCATAGGGTGGACCACCCCCGGAGCGCCTTCGGCGCACCCCCTCAAGGGGGCGCCGCTGTCGGACCGGCAAAGCCGGACCCGAGGCGGCTGCTTGATCGGCAAGGGCTGGGCTTCGCCTCGCAACCGCGAACATCGAACGGCGCTCATCCTGGTTCGCGAGACCCGCGACTCGATCAAGTCTGAGGCTCAGTGATGAATTCCCGGAGAGTCATTCCCTTTGCCGAGTCGCTGGGCTTCGAGCTGCTGTCGTCCGGTTCAGGTGAGGCGCAGATCGGAGTCACGCTGAGGCCTGAGCAGCTCAACAGCTGGGAGGTGGTGCACGGCGGCGTCACGATGACCTTGCTCGATGTCGTGATGGCGCTTGCTGCGCGTTCGCAGGTGCCTGGGCAGCCCGACGACGAGCGCGGTGTCGTCACGATCGAGATGAAGACATCTTTTTTGCGGCCGGGCATGAAGCGGCTGATCGGAAAGGGCAAGGTTCTGCATCGAACCAGCTCGTTTGCTTTCTGCGAGGGCTCGGCGGTCCACGAGGATGGCGAGCTGATTGCGCATGCCACCGGCACCTTCAAATATCTGCGCGGGCTGCCTGCTGGCGGCCGCACGATCAGGCGGCTCGGGGCTTCCGATTGAACCGACAAAGG
>JBBRID010000128.1:0-9240 GCA_038221635.1 Burkholderiales bacterium | reverse complement strand
ATTCGTCCGGTAGCCTGGGGTTTTGACGCGCCGAATCTTCACCGCGAACACGACGATTAAGGGATTGAGGCAGGCGGCGAAGCACTGTTTAGCAGCGCTACGACTCCAGAAATCGCACGCCGCAGAGCCGCTTCGAGCAGTTGCGTATTTCAGCCCATCGTGGACGGCATTTCAGGCTGATCGTGGACGGCATTTCAGCGTGATCATGGACGGTGTTTCAGACTGATCGTGGACGCTGTTTCAGCGTGATCGAGGACGATTGGGGGTAGCGCGCAAGTGATTTTCTGAACCGGCCTCAGGCTCACCGCTTTTGCGGTCCGAGCCCGATGCCAACCAACAGAGTCACGATGCGCCAGATACGAGAGACATTGCGCCTGCACCTGCAGGCTGGGCTGAGCTACGGCGAGGTCGCCGGAGCGCTGAAGATTTCCAAGAGCGCGGTCGGCAAATACGTGTTGCTGGCCCGCGTGGCCGGCGTCGACTGGGAGGTCGCCCAGACCTTGAGCGACGAGGCGCTGGAGGCCCGGCTGTATCGCCCGGCCGTGCCCCGCGCCAGCTACCAGTTGGCGCCCGATTTCGCCGTCGTTCACCAGGAGCTCAAGCGCGCCGGCGTCACCCTGATGCTGCTGTGGGAGGAGTACGCCCAAGCCAACCCGCTGGCCTACAAGTACACGAGTTTTTGCATCAAGTACCGCGAGTTTGCCAAGTGCCAGCAGCGCTCGATGCGCCAGGTGCACATCGCCGGCGAGAAACTGTTCGTCGACTACGCCGGCGACACCGTGCCCATCGTGGATCCGATCACCGGCGAGATCAGCCGGGCCCAGATCTTCGTGGCCACCCTGGGCGCGTCGAGCTACACCTTCGCCTGGGCCACGCCCCGTCAGACGACCGAAGACTGGATCGGCGCGCAGGTGCTGGCGCTGGAGTTCTTCGGCGGCGCGACCCGCCTGACCGTGCCCGATCAAACCCGCTCGCTGGTCAAGACCCCCGATCGATATGACCCGCAACCCAACCGCACCTACGACGAATTCGCCCGGCACTACGGCACCGTGGTGCTCCCAGCGCGCCCGGCGCACCCGAGGGACAAGCCGAAGGTCGAGGCCGCGGTGTTGTTGGTACAGCGGTGGATTCTGGCGCGGCTGCGCAACCGTCGCTTCTTCAGCCTGGGCGAGCTCAACCGGGCCATCGCCGCGTTGCTGATCGACCTGAACAACCGGCCGTTCAAGAAGCTGCCCGGCTGCCGGCGCAGTGCGTTCGAGACCATCGACGCGCCGGCGCTCAGGCCGCTGCCACCGGCCCGCTTCGTCGTCGGCCGCTGGAAGGCGGCCACGGTCAACATCGACTATCACGTCGAATTCGAGGGCCACTACTACAGCGTGCCGCACCGGCTGGTGAGGGCGAAGGTGGACCTGCGCGTGACCGGCGACTTGCTGGAGTGCTTCGCGTCGAACCAGCGCGTGGCCTGCCATCCCGTGAGCACGGTGCGCGGCGGCTTCACGACGACGCCCGAGCACATGCCGGCATCGCACCGCGCGCACCTGCAGTGGACGCCGGCCAAGCTGATCGCGTGGGGCCAGCGCATCGGCGTCAGCACCGCCGCCGTGGTGACCTGGCAGATGGAGCATCGCCCGCATCCCGAGCAGGGCTACCGGGCCTGCCTGGGCCTGCTGTCGCTGGTACGCCGCTACTCCGCCGAGCGGCTGGAGGCCGCCTGCACGCGGGCCATGGCCATCCGCGCGCCGCACCTGAAGAGCATCACCAACATCCTCAAGACCGGGCTGGACCGGCAGCCCGCGCTGCTGCCCGTGAGCGACAGCCCCGCCATCGAGCACGAGAACGTGCGCGGGCCCGACTACTACCACTGACCCATCCGACCATCCACCCACCGAAGAGAGAACAAGCATGTTGAACGAACACACCCTGGACCAATTGCGCAGCCTGCGGCTGGACGGCATGGTCCGCGCGATCGAAGAGCAGACCACCAGCACGGCCGCAGCCGAACTGGGATTCGACGAGCGGCTGACGCTGCTGGTGCAGCGCGAGATCGCCTGGCGCGACGACCGGCGCGTCGCCCGGCTGCTCAAGGCGGCCAAGCTCAAGGTCAGCTCGGCCTGCATCGAGGACATCGACTGGCGCACCAGCCGCGGGCTGGACCGCGCGCTGGTGGCCTCTCTGGCCGGCGGCGACTGGCTGCGCAACGCGCGCAATCTGCTGATCTGCGGTGCAACCGAGTACGCGACATGATGCACACCTCGCTACGTCATTGAAATTGAAGGGAAATCTGATTCGGATCCGCTGGGTGCGGACCATTTGACGCTGGCGGAATGCGTCGGTTCGCTTCGGGTTTCGCCAGGTCACTGCGCTTGATGACCCCACGGGGCGCCCTTGCAGACCTGTCGCGCCACCAACGTGCCAGCGCCGATCATGCGAAGGACTGTCATCTTGCTGGTCTGCAGGACCTCAGCCGCCTGCTCGAGCGTGAGCTCGCCGCGCTGTTCACGCTCGCCTTGCCGGTAGACGGCGACGTGATGGCTTCCCCGAAACGATCGCACGCTTGCCTCGGTCCATGTATGTCCCTTGCCCGTGCGGTGGCCCAGTCGATTGAGCAGTGATGCAATGCCGCCGTCGGGTAGTAGCCGAGCCAGTTCGGTCAGCACTTGTTCGACTTCGATGTCGGTGGTCCAGCGATGACCGCCAGAGCGGTTCTTCACGACGTTGAGGTCCGTGTGATCGCCGCCTTGCCAGTGCACCTTCAGTTCGAGTTCCGCCTCCGTGACGCGAACGACGATCTCCTTGATGACCGCCCGCAAAATTCGTTTGCGCGACTCGTTGCCCGCGTTCGGATGATCCCATGCGCGCGGCAAGTCGGCACCGAGATCGAGGAGGGCTTGTCGGCGCTGCGGCGTCATGTCGGGCACAAGCTCGGCGTCTAGCCGCTGAAGGTCGGCCTGTAGCTGTGCGACGGCGGCAAGCCGTTCGTTCCAGCGTCGTTCGAGTTCGCCAGTGACCAGTCGATTGCCGGGGTCGACGGCGTCAAATTGACGCTGCGCCCTCGCGGCCTCGAATCGTGCCTGCTCAAGCGCGAGTTCGACTTGGCGGCGCTTGGCGTGACCTTGGTCGGCACATTGCTCGATGGCATGAAGAGCGGCCTCGACACCGACGGGTCGCAGCATGTGCAAGACCTCCCCGCTGACGGCCAGATCGATGCGCAACGACCCGAAAGCAATGCACTTGCCCGACGCGCCATGGTTCATGGCGGCACCGCGGCAGTGGTATCGGCTGGTGTTGCCATCCTTGCCGCTATAGCCCACATGCAGCTTGCGCCCACAGTGCCCACAACGCAGCAGACCGGCGAGCAGGGCCTCGCCCTGACGCAGCGCGCCGCGTGCCATCTCCCCCTTCATGTTCGTGTTGTCGGCGATCACGCGTTGGTTGTGTTCGTAGGTCGGCCAGTCAATGTAGCCCTCGTGGTGCTCGGTGATCAAGACCTGCCACTGCTCGCGATCGCGGCGCACGCCATGCACGACGCGCTTGCGGCCAGCCTCGATTCGAACACGGGTCTCGGTGCGCCCGAATGCATACGCGCCGGCATAGACCGGGTTGGTCAAGATGTGCAAGACGGTGTTGTAGACCGGCGCCCTCCACAGAACAGTATGCCCTGCCGGGCCATGAACGGTCGCGGGCAAGCTGATCGATTCCTCCCGCAGCCACAGCAGCACCTGGCGCACGCTGCGCAGCTCCGCGAACTTCTTGAACACCGCGCTCAACGCCTCGCGGATACGCAGGTCCGGATCCATCTCGATGCGGTCAGGCACGGCGCGTACGAAGCCAATGGCCACCGTCGTGTGGAGGTCGCCACGCGCGGCCTTCAGCTTGAGCGCCTCGACCGAACGCTGTCGCAGCAACGACAACTCCATCTCCGATATCGTCCCCTTCATGCCCAGCAGCAACCGGTCATTGGCGCTTCGTGGATCGTAGACGCCCTCTTCGTCGATGAGGACACTGCCCACCAGCGCACAGAACTCGAGCAGCGTATGCCAGTCCCGACCATTGCGTGCAAGACGCGATGCCTCGATGGACACGACGGCGCCCACGCAACCACTGCAGATCGCCGCCAGGAGACGCTCGAACCCAGGCCGAGCCACACCGCCGGCCGACACGCCAAGATCGTCGTCAATGACGACGATTTCGGTCCAGCCAAGCATGCGGGCGCGGTCCGCCAATGCATACTGGCGCCGTCTGCTCTCGTGGTTGTTCTTCAACTGATCCGCCGTGGATTGCCGAACGTAGACGTAGGCGCCGCGCGCCAGGTGATCAGTGCTGATCTTGGTCATGGCCGTTCTCCTTGCTTGGCGTTGCGATTGGTCCTTGAACCACTTCTCGCAGCAGTCTGCCGATCAGGTCGATGAGTTCGTCCCGGTGGTTCTGCAGGGTCGCCAGTCCCGGCGGTGCCGGCACACTGCTGAATAGATCGGCTTGCTCCTGTACGTTGCGGTGCTTCATCGACGCCTCCTGGTTGGGCTGTGGTGCCAACCAGCGAAGATAGAACTCCGTCGAGCTCCAGGCGCAGCGTCACCAGGCCATGCAGTGAGATCCGCGGCGGCGTGTGCATCGGCAGGTCAGCCGCCGATGGGAGCGTCATCCACAGCGGGATGTGGGCACGCGTGCCGTCTGTTTGCAGGACGATCAGGTAGCGTTCATCACCAAGATGGACCGCCCCAACAACAGGAACGACCGTCCCGGATCTCGGGTCGTGGGGATAGTGAACCAGCACCTCGCGAACAGCCTGTTCGCGGGCAATATGTCTCTGAGCCGACCGGTTGCGGCAAGACCTGGTTGGCCTGTGCCCTGGCGCATCAGGCCGCGCGCAGCGGCTTCTCGGTGCTCTACATGCGCGCGCCACGGCTGTTCAACGAACTGCAGGTCGCCCACGGCGATGGTAGCTTCGCGCGCCGCCTGGCGGCGCTGGCCAAGCTCGATCTGATCGTGATCGACGACTTTGCGATCTCCCCCATGACGGCGGCCGAACGCACCGACCTGCTGGAGTTGCTGGACGACCGCATCGGCACGCGCTCGACACTGATCACCAGCCAACTGCCGGTCAAGGCCTGGCACACCTACCTCAACGACCCGACGCTGGCGGACGCCATCCTCGACCGCGTCGTCCACAGCAGCCACAAGATCGAGCTGAAGGCGAGCAAGTCGATGCGTGACCCCGGAGGTCCGCAGGCCGCATGAGCAGCGCCACGGCGCGGCCCCGCTGTGCGTCTGGACCGAGCATGAGTACATGGCTCGCTCGGGGGTGCCTCCGGCGGCCTGGCAGGGGCCTCGATATGAACATCAACCCAACCCCAAAACCAGCCCCGAAGTCGGCGCCACGGCAGACCATTTCAGGCTGATCGTGGACGATTCGGATACATTCAACCCAGGACTTGCGTGCCTCCCCGGCGCGTCCACGATCACGCTGTTTCACCGTCCACGATCAGACTGAAACAGCCGTCCACGATCGCTGAAATACGCAGTCATGGATTCTGTGCCCTGAAGCGGCCGGTCAAGACGACCGGTTCGTGCGTTGAGGCGCGCGCGCCACGCGGCGGGAGGGGGTCCTTACCGATGCGCGGTGAGCCTTCAGCGGGTCGAAGGATCAGGCCTCGGCGATGACCGCGATGGATATCCTCATCGGCGGAATGCGCACCGGCAGCTTCGCCGCCTGCCGCGCCGGCGGGTCGACCGGGAACCAGCGCAGCCACTCTTCGTTCATGCCCGCGAAGTCAGCCTCCTCCAGAAGGATCACCGTCGCGCTCACGACCTTGTCCATTGCACTCCCGGCTGCGGCCAGGATGGCGGCGATGTTGGTCAGGCACTGCCGGGTTTGCTCCTGGATGGTGCTGCCGGTCATCGCACCAGTGGCCACGTCGAAGGGCCCCGTCCCGGAGACGAAGACGAGCCCGGCCACCCGAACCGCCTGGCTGTAGGTGGCAGGGGGGGGGTGTCGGCGCGTCGGATGTTCGGATGATCTGTCTTGGCATGTGGCGCTCCGGATTTCAGGCGGCTGCGTGGCGGCGAAAGAAGTCCTCGATCGCTGCGTTGACGACCTCGGGATGGGTGACCGGACCCATGTGGCCGAGGCCGTCGAACTCCAAGGTCTCCAGATGCGGCAAGGTCCGAGTCAGCAGGTGGGCCACTGCGCGGGCAGACACCGGGGAGTCTCGGCCCACCATCAAAAGCACTGGCATGGTCAGCGCGCCGAAGGCTTCCAGCGGCGTGGCTTCGCCAAAGAGCGCACGGCCCCAGCCCTGAATATTGACGACGGCCGCCTCGATCGCACCTCGCCGGGTTTCAGGCGTGGCACGCCACGCGCCTACACCCATCCAGAAGTCGATGAAGTGCTCCGCAGCGGCGCCCCGGTCGCCGGCTTGCAGCGCAGATGTGGCGCGTTCCACGGCATCGCGGATGCCGTCGGCATCGTTGGGTGGCGCGAAGGCCGAGTCGACCAGAGCAAACAACGTGGGCTCGTACAGCACAAGCGCGTGCACGCGTTGCGGCTGCTGCGCCGCCGCCACAAGCGCCACCGCCCCACCGTAGGAATGCCCGACCAGCGAAAACGGCGTTCCGGCTCGCGCGAAGATGGGCTCCAGCAGCGTCACTTCGTCGGCCAGTGCGAGAGGGCGGTCTGCAGGCCAGGCCGGACCCTTTCCGGCGCCGTGGGCGTCAGGTGCGAGCACGCGGTGGCGCGGTGCAAGCCGCTCCATCAGTTGACGCCACTGAGACGAACTGCTGGCGTTCGCGTGCAGGCACACCACCGCGGAGCCTGCGCGCGAATCACCCGAATCCCCTGAATCACGGCAAAAGGGATCTGGCGTCGGCATTGTTTGTGGGAGATGGGTGGCTTAGAGATATTCTGCCTGCGGACGCGGGCCGCGTTGCCGCGACGATGACGAACTCTGCGGGCAAGCTGTATTGCGTGCCTACACGCCAGGGGACAATCGCGTCGAGATAGCGTGCGCGCACCCGGGCACGCGCGGCATCCCCGAAGCGCGACCAGGCCAGCGCCACTGGCCCGCCCACGAAAGCGGCTGCGCAGGCGGCGTCTGCGTCGGCGTGCCAGAGCGTGTCGTTGCGGCGGTGCGAGAAGGTCACCGTCAGGCCGGCCGCGGCGCAAGAGCGCGCCAGTGCTTCGCCCTGGCCGAGGCCGAAGAACAGCGGGCAGACCTCGCTGTGCACTTCGGCATCGACGATGCCGAACATCGGCGCCCAGCCGCAGCGCGCTCGCTCGCCCCACACCGCGAACACGGCCCGCCCGCCGGGGCGAAGCACGCGCTGCACCTCGCGCAGCGCGGCATCGGTATCGGGCACGTACATCAGCCCCAGCGCGCAGACGACGAGATCGAACGAAGCCTCGGGTAGCGCCAGCGCCTCGGCATCCATGCGCGCGAAACGGGCCTGCGTGACACCCACGGCCTGCGTGCGCGAAGTCGCCGATGCCACCATGCCGGCCGACAAGTCGACACCCAGCACGCCGCCACTCGGCCCCACGGCCACCGCCACCGCCAGGGTGACGACACCGGTACCGCAGGCCACGTCCAGCACCTGTTCGCCTGGCTGCGGAGCGGCCTGCGCCAGCAGTTCGGCCTGCACGCCGGCGAGCAGCGCATGCCAATGGCGCGCGTAGTCGTCGACTGCAAGGTCCCAGCCGTAGCGCTGAACGCGGCGTTGCAGGCGGGCGTCCATGGCGGATGGGTTCACGGGCTCAAGCCCGCGTGAGCACGAATTCGAGGTATTCGCTGGGCACCACCAGCGACGACGGACCCGCGCGGTTCAGGCTGCTCAGCAGATCGGACAGTTCGCCCGCAAGTGCCTCGGCCCCTTCAGGCGTCTGCGCGGCGAAGGCCTTGTTCACTGGTCCGTACCAGGTGCGGAACACCTCGACGAAATGCGCTGCCGAGCGGTAACGGAAGACGAAGTGCCGCGGGGTGGCCTGCACCGCCGCGGCTGTGCTGCCGAACAGCGCGCGCACATGCGCTTCGGTGCCCCACAGCGACGGCGGCTGCACGCCCGCCGGCGGCGGCGCGAACTTGCCGAGCACCTTGAACATGCGGCCGATCAGGCTGTCGGGCGTCCAGTTCGCCAGGCCGATGCGGCCGCCGGGGCGCACGACGCGGGCCATCTCGGCGGCGCAGCGCGCGTGGTCGGGCGCGAACATCACGCCGAAGGTTGAGAGCACAGCGTCGAAGCTGGCATCGCCGAACGGCAGCGCCTCGGCGTCGGCCACCTGGAAGTCCACTTCGAGGCGCTCGGCCCGCGCACGTTCGGCGCCGCGCTCGAGCAGGCTGCCAACATAGTCGGTGGAAGTGACCACGCAGCCACGGCGCGCGGCGGCGAGCGTGGCGTTGCCGTTGCCCGCGGCGACGTCGAGTACCCGTTCGTCTGTTTTCAGGTCGCAGGCCTCGGCGAGCGATTCGCCGACGATCTGCAAGGTGGTGCCGATCACGGCGTAGTCGCCGGTACCCCAGGCTGCCTGCTGGCGGGTCTTGATGGCGGCGAAGTCGACAGATGCGTTCATGGTCAGGTCTCCGGTAAATGGGTGGAACTCACTGTGGCGGCTGCGGGGGCGGCCGTCCTGCCTGCGCGTCGGCATCGCCTGACCGAGCGTCCGCAGCTCGCGATTTGCGGTGGCCAAGCGACGGCGGCGGCAGCAGAATCGGGCCACCGACAACAGGAGCAGCTGATGGCCGTCGAACACATTGCCGCGTCCATGGAACGTGTGTCTGCCGCGCTGACCCGCGAGCCGCACGCGGGGCTGCACGCCGACACGCCCGCCACCGTGCACTGGGCTGGCGGCCTGCGCACCGTCGCGCGCAGCGAGGCCGGCACCGAGGTGGTCACCGACATGCCCGCGGCGATTGGCGGCGAAGACAGCGCGCCCACGCCGGGCTGGCTGCTGCGCACAGCACTCGCCTCGTGCGCGGTGACGCGCATCGCGATGGAAGCGGCCGCCCGCGGCATCGTGCTGACCACGCTCGAGGCCCATGCCACGAGTCGCAGCGACCTGCGCGGCCTCGTCGGCGTGGCCGCGCAGGACGGCAGCGCAGTGCCCGCCATGGCCAGACAGCTGGCAAGGGCAGCCCGTCCATGCACGCCTGGGGTCGCACCCGCATTGGTGCCGCCCGCGTCAGCTGGCAGGTCGAGCGAAAGCAGCCAGTCGCCTTCACGGGCCTCGCAGTGCAAGCCGTCGATGAT
>JBBRID010000127.1:0-9293 GCA_038221635.1 Burkholderiales bacterium | reverse complement strand
AGATCGAAAGAAAATTGCTTCCGGCTTCGGTGGTGAAGGGCCGCGTCGAAGAACGCGCGAGCCAGATCGAGAAGACCACCGGGCGCAAGCCCGGCAAGCGCGAACTGCGGGATCTGAAGGACGAAGCAGTGCTCGATCTGCTGCCGATGGCATTCAGCAAACGCAGCACCGTGATGTCGTGGATCGATCCGAAGGCACGCTTGCTGATCGTCGACGCGGGCAGCCAGAAAGTCGCCGACGGGGTGGTGACGCAACTGGTCAAGGCGGCTCCCGGTCTGTCAGTGCAACTGCTCCAAACCGCAATATCTCCTGCAGCTGCGATGGCGGGCTGGCTGGGCAGCGCGCAGGCGCCAGCCGGCTTCAGCATCGACCGTGAATGCGAGCTGAAATCGGCCGACGAAATGAAGTCGGTGGTGCGTTACTCGCGGCATGGTCTGGACACCGACGACGTTCGCCAACACATCGGCGCGGGCAAGCTGCCGACCCGGCTGGCGATGAGCTGGAACGACCGCGTGTCGTTCGTGCTGACCGAAAGCCTGCAGTTGAAGAAGATCACCTTTCTCGACGGTGCGCTCGATCAGGCGACGAGCACCGATGACGATCGCTTCGACGCCGATGCGGCAATCGCCACCGGCGAACTTCGGCAACTGATTCCGGCGATGGTCGAAGCACTCGGAGGCGATCACGACGTGATGGCAGCGCTGCCCGAGGCACCGCCGCAGCCCCGCGAGACGACAGCGACAATTGCGGGCTGAGGCCACAGGTCGGCTGACGCATCGAGCGAGTCATCACGAAAGCCACCTTCATGGTCGAAGCACCGTCCGAATTTCATTTCTACGAACCGGCACACGGGCACGGCCTGCCGCACGACCCGTTCAATTCGATCGTAGGTCCACGCCCGATCGGCTGGATCTCGTCGCGCGCTGCGGATGGTGGCCTGAACCTGGCGCCATACAGCTTCTTCAACGGTTTCAACTACACGCCGCCGATCATCGGTTTTTCCAGCATCGGCGCAAAGGACACGCTGGCCAACGTGCGCGCGACCGGCGAATTCGGCTGGAACCTCGTCACGCGGCAGCTGGCCGAAGCGATGAATACCAGCTGCGCGGCGGTTGCCCCCGAGGTCGACGAGTTCGAACTGGCGGGCCTGACTCCGCTTGCTTCACAAGTGATCGGCGTGCCGCGCGTGGCCGAAAGCCCGGTCTCGTTCGAATGCCGCGTCTCGCAGATCGTGCAGTTGCACAGTGCAGCCGGTGATCGAATCGAGACCTGGCTGGTACTCGGTGAAGTAGTCGGCGTGCACATTGCGCGCCACCTGTTGCAAGAAGGCATTTATCAGACTGCCGCCGCGCAACCAGTTTTGCGCGGCGGTGGACCGGCGGATTATTTCGAGCTCGGCGCGTTGTTCAAGATGCGCAGGCCGCGCTGAAACGAGCGTCCGCAAAACAGGGATGCACAAGATCGGTTTATCTGACTCACAATGGTCCGTCAGCCCCTGAACCGATCAATTGACAATGGCCGTTCAACTTCACCCGCTGCTGCAAACCCAACTGCCGCTGATCCAGGCGCCCATGGCCGGTGTGCAAGGGGCGCGCCTTGCGGTGGCAGTCTGCGAGGCCGGCGGGCTCGGATCTTTGCCCTGCGCCATGTTGTCACCGGATGCCCTGCGCGCCGAATTGAAGGTGCTGCGCACGCAGACGCGCCTGCCGTGGAATCTCAACTTCTTCTGCCACGCCGAAGTGCCGCGAGATGCCGCGCGCGAAGAAATCTGGCGTCAGTTGCTCGCACCTTATCACCGCGAATTTGAAACCCAACCCGGCCCTGCGGGTGGCGGGCGCGCGCCATTCAGCGAGCAATTGGCCGACCTCGTCGAAGAAGATGGCTCGCTCGGCATGCCGAAGTTCGTCAGTTTCCATTTCGGTCTGCCCAGCGAGCATCTGCTCGCCCGCGTCAGGATCTGGGGAGCAAAAATTCTGGCCAGCGCAACCACCGTGGCCGAGGCACGCTGGCTCGAAGATCACGGTGTCGACGCGGTGATCGCGCAAGGCCTCGAGGCGGGCGGACATCGCGGTCATTTCCTGCCGCACGACAACGGTGACGATCCGGCCGATCCCGCAGCGCTGCTGCCGCAGGCCGGCACTTTCGCATTGCTGCCGCAAATCGTCGACGCGGTGCTGCTGCCGGTGATTGCAGCCGGCGGCATCTGCACCGTGCAAGGTGTTGCGGCAGCACGCGCGCTCGGGGCCAGCGCCGTTCAGATCGGCACCGCCTTTCTGCTGTGCCCGGAGGCCGATACGCCGCCACTGCATCGCGCAGCGCTGCGTGCAGCACGCGACGCCCCGCAGTCGCGGCCGACGGCGTTGACCAATCTTTTCAGCGGCCGACCGGCACGGGGCCTGGTCAATCGTCTGATGCGGGAACTCGGACCGATCAATCCGGGCGCCCCGGCTTTTCCGCTGGCTGGCGCAGCGCTGGCGCCGTTGAGGGCGGAAGCCGAACGCCGCGGCAACGCTGATTTTTCACCGCTGTGGGCTGGCCAGAATCTTGCCGGTTGCCTCGAGACCGGTGCAGCCGAGATCACGCGGCAATTGGCCGCTGGTTGGTAGCCGGGAAGCCGCATTGAATCAAATGATTCAAGATGACGAACCAACCTGCCGATAAGAAGGTGATTGATGCCGAAGGGCAGACCTTGTCGACCACCTTCAACCCGAGAGGACACATGTCTTTTGTCGATCTGGCAACCGTACAACAACGGGTGAAAGTGGGCATCCCGCTGCCATTCGACGTTTGGGACGCCGACAAGAATTTGCTGCTCGCGCGGGGTCAGAAGATCGATACCGGCGCCCAACTCGACAGCCTGCTGAGGCGAGGCGCGCTGATCGGGCTGACCGATGCGGTGCCGACAGTCGCCGCAATCAAGAGTGCCACGCCCGGGCAATTGCCGGGGCTCCTGCGCACGACGATGGATCTGGCGCGCGAGACCCTGAACAAGGCACCCACCGAAGCCTACGAAGAGATCGTCGATGCGATCGCAGAACCGCTGATGGCAGTCGTCGAGACCGACCCCGATCTGGCAATCTTCCAGGTACTGCGCCAGGAAGGCAACTACCTCACCCAGTACGGCGTCACGCATTCGATCCACTGCGGATTCGCGGTATTTCTGGTGGCCGCGAGATTCGGCTGGACCGAATCCGAGGTTCGGCGCGCCTTCAATGCTGCGCTGACAATGAATATCTCGATGCTCGAATTGCAGGGTCAGCTCGCCACGCAAAGCGGCCCGCTGACCAACGAGCAACGCCGACAGATCGAGAGCCACCCGCAACGCAGCGCTGCGATGCTCGAAGCCACGGGTGTCAAGGATGTCGACTGGCTGGACGCGGTCAGGCAGCACCACCTCTGCGAGGCCGGCGAAAGTGCGGCGATCGGCGAGTTGGCCGGCTTGCTGCGCTCATCGGACACCTACATCGCCAAACTGAGCCCGCGCCGCAGCCGCGAGGCCCTCAGCGCCGACGTGGCCGCGCGAATGATGTTTGCGAACAATCGCGGCGATGCGGCAACCGCAGCGATGGTGAAAGAATTCGGCCTCTACCCACCGGGCTGCCATGTCAAGCTGGCCTGCGGCGAATCCGGCTACGTCGTACGGCGCGGCGAACTGGCGCACATTCCGTGGGTTGCAGTCACCAACACGGCCACCGGGCAACCGCTGGCCGAACCGATCCGGCGCAACACCGCACAGCCGATGTTCAAGGTGTCGGAGGTGCTGCGCGACACCAATTCAAAACTGCGCTTCTCACCCGAAATCCTGCAGCGCATCGCCTGGTCTTGAATCAGCTGGCGATCGAGGCGCCCAATGACTCGGGCAAACCGCGGCCACAGCCGCGGTTTTTTCGTCAGGCCGCCAATTCAGCGGGAACAGCAGGCGCGGTACGCATCAGGTGATCAAATGCCCCGAGAGCGGCCTTGGCGCCGTCGCCGGTGGCGATGATGATCTGCTTGAATGGCACCGTAGTCACGTCACCGGCGGCAAAAACCCCCGCCAGCGAGGTCTGTCCTTTGGCATCAACGATGATCTCGCCATGGCGCGTCAACTCCAGCGTGCCCTTCAGCCATTCGGTGTTCGGCACCAGTCCGATCTGGACGAATACGCCTTCGAGCTCGATACGGTGTGACTCGCCACTCTTTCGGTCGGTATAGACCATGCCATCGACACGTTTGCCGTCGCCGGTGATCTCCGTAGTTTGGGCGTTGGTGTGGATCACGACGTTGGACAGGCTCTTCAGCTTGTTGACCAGCACCGCATCGGCACGCAACTGATCGGCGAACTCGATCAGCGTGACGTGACCGACCACGTTGGCCAGATCGATCGCCGCCTCGACGCCCGAGTTGCCGCCACCAATCACCGCAACACGCTTGCCCTTGAAGAGCGGCCCGTCGCAATGCGGGCAGTAGGCAACACCGTGGTTGCGATACTGCTGTTCGCCGGGTACGTTGACTTCGCGCCAGCGTGCACCGGTGCTGAGGATCACGGTGCGGCTTTTCAACGAGCCGCCGTTCGCCAGCTTGACCTCGACCATCCCGCCAGGAGTTGACGCAGGAATCAGTTGCTCGGCGCGTTGCAGATTCATCACGTCGACGTCGTATGTCTTGACGTGCGCCTCAAGCGCCGACGCAAATTTCGGCCCGTCGGTCACGAGCACCGAAACATAGTTCTCGATTGCCAGCGTATCCAGTGTCTGCCCACCGAAGCGCTCGGCGACAACGCCGGTGCGAATGCCTTTGCGCGCCGCATAGACGGCCGCGGCCGCACCCGCCGGACCACCACCGACGATCAGCACGTCATAGGGCTGGCTGGCGCTCAGCTTCGCCGCGTCCCGCGCCGCCGCACCCGTATCGAGCCTGGTCACGATCTCCTCGATAGCCATCCGGCCCGTGCCGAACACCTGGCCATTCAGGTAGATTGTCGGCACGGCCATGATCTCGCGCTGCGTGACCTCGGACTGGAACAAGCTGCCATCGATCGTGGTGCTGCGAATGCGCGGATTGAGCACCGCCATCAGGTTCAGCGCCTGCACGACGTCCGGGCAGTTGTGACAGCTCAGCGACATGTAGGTCTCGAACACGAACTCGCCGTCGAGTGCCTTGATCTGTTCGATCAAGTCGGTCTCGATCTTGGGCGGATGCCCGCCGACCTGCAGCAACGCGAGCACCAGCGACGTGAATTCATGGCCCAGCGGAATCGCTGCGAACTCGACGCGCGCAGCCTGTTCTCCCTCGGCTTGGAGCGCAAAGCTGGGCCGGCGCGTGGCAGCACCGTCAGTGCGCAGACTGATCAGCGAACTCAGGCCAACGATCTGCTCGAGCAACTCACGCATCTCGACGGCAGTGTCGCTGTCGTCGAGCGATGCGACGATTTCGAACGGTTTGCGAACCCGTTCGAGGTAGGCCGACAGTTGGGCAATCAGGTTGGCGTCGAGCATGGGAGACCTCTTTCGTTGGCACAGCTTGACCCGCCAGCCGCGGATCCACCGGGCTGGCGGGAAATTGCAGGCCGGGGCCGGAGCGATGGGCGCCGGCCCCGGCAATCAGTGAAGGTCGGCGATCAGATCTTGCCGACCAG
This sequence comes from Burkholderiales bacterium, assembly GCA_038221635.1. Classification (GTDB taxonomy): domain Bacteria; phylum Pseudomonadota; class Gammaproteobacteria; order Burkholderiales; family Burkholderiaceae_C; genus Ideonella_A. The sequence goes on along the minus strand of JBBRID010000127.1, from coordinate 3,676 downwards.
GTCCAGCGACGGCGTCAGCGTCTTGGCACCTTCGTTCCACTTGGCCGGGCAGACCTGGCCCGGGTTCTTCGCAACATACTGGGCCGCCTTCAGCTTGCGCAGCGTTTCCTTCATATCGCGCGCGATGCTGTTGTCGTGGATCTCGGCGGTCTTGACGATGCCTTCCGGATTGATCAGGAAGGTGCCGCGAAGCGCCATGCCTTCTTCAGGGATGTGCACGCCGAACATGTTGGTCAGGACGTGCGCTGGGTCCCCGATCAGCGGGAATTTCGCCTTGCCGACAGCCGGCGAAGTCTCGTGCCACACCTTGTGGGCGAAATGCGAGTCGGTGGTGACGATGTAGATCTCGGTCTCGAGCTTTTGGAACTCGGCGTAGTTGTCGGCAGCGTCCTCGACTTCGGTCGGGCAGTTGAAGGTGAAGGCTGCCGGCATGAAGACAAAAGCCGACCACTTGCCTTGCAGGCTTTGTTCGGTGACTTCGATGAACTTGCCGTTCTTGAATGCCTGGACCTTGAAAGGCTGGACTGCGGTGTTGATGATCGACATGGTTGTTTCCTTTTGGATTCGTTTCAGGAGACCGTTGTTGGCGGCCAGGGTTAGTACCTAGAACGAATGCTAAAGGCGCAGATCGATTGATGCAATCGACTGAAACTTATTCAGTCATAGAAAAAATCTACTGACTCAAGGGTCTAGCAGGCGGTCCATGCCAACCCAGCCCGTGCGAAACCTCGGCAGCAGCCGCCTTCACGGCGAATGCGATTGCCGAATCCCAATCCGGTGAAACTTGATCCTGGTGGCCCAGGACCGTGACGACAATGGCCGGCGTTCCTTCGTGGTCGAATGCGGCGGCGCTGAACGCGTTGACGCCAGGCATCGGGCGTCCGGCGGCCCGCGTCACGCCGTGCCGAGTCATCTGCGCAGCAATCTCTCGCAATTCCTCGCCTCGATCTGCGATCGAAGCCGCGCCTGATCCGGGTTCGTCGCCGAGTGCTCCGGCCATCGCCTGCTGCAATTGATGTGGCGGCAACAACGCGGCAAAGGCACGACCGGTGGCGGTACCGAATATCGACATCACGGTGCCGGCACGCATGCTGACGTGCAGCGGTTGCCTGGCATCGATCATCCGAACCACGGTCGGGCCGAAATTGCCCCAGACGGCCAGTGCGACCGCCAGCCCGGTCGATGCGGCCAGCCGTTCGGCGACCGGGCCAGCCACCTTCAGCGGGTCGAGTTGGCTCAGACAGGTCAGCCCCAATTGCAAAGCGGCCGGGCCAAGGGCGTAATGACCGCTGGCAGCGGTCTGTTCGATCAAGCCAAGCTTGCCGAAACTCACCAGGTAGGGGTGGGCACGCGATGCCGACAGGCCGGCTTTTGCCGCCAGATCCTTCAGGCTCATCGGCATTCGATTTCCCGCCAGCACCAGCAGCAGGCGCCCGCCCACCTCGATCGACTGAACCGAACGCTGGCCTTTGTCGTCACCGTCTTTCTCGCTTCGGATCATGATTTGCTCATTGGTTGGTTTCAGTTTGCCTAAAACGAACGAATTTGACAATGACGCATTTTAGATGTTAATCTACAAACCAATTTGCAGTTGACAAACTTGGCAAACGTCGCCACCTTCACGAACATCAACGGAACGTACCCATGACCAAGACCTTTGCATCGCAGGCCGACCTCGAAGTCAAACAGGTCAGCTTCACCAAACTGTCTGACAACGCCTATGCCTATACCGCCGAAGGTGACCCGAATACCGGCATCATCATTGGCGACGATGCGGTGATGGTGATCGACACCCAGGCCACGCCGGTGATGGCGCAGGACGTGATCCGGCGCATCCGCGAAGTCACCGACAAGCCGATCAAATATGTCGTGCTCAGCCACTACCACGCGGTGCGCGTGCTGGGAGCGACGGCCTACCAGCCCGAGCAGATCATCGCCAGTCAGGACACCTACGACCTGATCGTCGAGCGCGGCGAGCAGGACAAGGCAAGCGAGATCGGTCGCTTTCCGCGGCTCTTCAATGCCGTCGAATCGGTGCCGCCGGGAATGACCTGGCCGACGATGACCTTCACCGGCAAGATGACGGTCTGGCTCGGCAAGCTCGAGGTGCAACTGTTGCAACTGGGCCGTGGCCACACCAAGGGCGACACGGTGGCGTGGCTGCCCGAACAGAAGATCCTGTTCAGCGGCGATCTGGTCGAGTTCGATGCCACGCCGTATGCCGGCGATGCCTATTTCAAGGATTGGCCAGCCACGCTGGATCGCCTGGCTGAGCTGAAGCCGCTGGCGCTGGTGCCTGGCCGTGGCCCGGCGTTGACGACACCCGATGCGGTCGCGCAAGGCCTGGCGGGAACCAGGGCCTTCATCTCGGCGGTGCGCCAGAGTGTCGAGTCCGGCGTCACGAGTGGCAAGGATCTAAACGCCGTGTACAAGGAAACCATGGTCAAGTTGCAGAAGGACTATGGCCACTGGGTGATCTTCAACCACTGCATGCCGTTCGACGTGACCCGCTGCTACGACGAGGTGACGAAATATCCGGATCCGCGCATCTGGACGGCCGAGCGCGACATCGAGATGTGGAAGACGCTCGAGAGCTGAGCCGCTGAGGAGACAGCCTGTGTCGATTTCAATTTCCGCCGCTGCAGCGGTCTTTGCCGACCCGGCCGGGCCGGTCGATTTCCAGCAGCTGGTCTTTCAATACCGGCGCTGTGCCGACCAGGACGGCGCGCAAGCAACCCGCCATCCGGTGGTGGTGATCGGTGCCGGCCCGGTCGGGCTGAGCCTGGCAATCGACCTCGCGCAACAGGGTGTCGCCGTCGCGCTGCTCGACAACGATGACCGCTTGTCGGACGGCTCGCGCGCAATCTGTTTTGCCAAGCGCACACTGGAAATATTCGACCGTCTCGGCTGCGGCGACGTGATGGTCGACAAGGGCGTGTCGTGGAATGTCGGCAAGGTCTACTTTCGCGACGACCTGATCTACGCTTTCGACCTGCTGCCCGAACAAGGGCACGAACGGCCGGCCTTCATCAACCTGCAGCAGTACTACGTCGAAGGTCACCTCGCGCAGCGCGCCGCCGAACTGCCGTTGATCGATCTGCGCTGGAAAAACAACGTGACCGGCGTCATCCAGCACGACGACCACGTGACTCTGCAGATCGAGACCCCGGATGGTCAGTACGAACTCGATGCCGAGCATGTCGTCGCCTGTGATGGCTCCCGTTCCGCGATGCGTCGCCTGCTTGGCCTGGAGACTCACGGCCGCAGCTTCAAGGACCGGTTCCTGATCGCTGACGTCAAGATGAAGGCGGGATTCCCCGCCGAGCGTTGGTTCTGGTTCGACCCACCCTTCCACCGCAACCAGAGCGTGCTGCTGCACATGCAGCCCGACGACGTCTGGCGCATCGATTTCCAACTCGGATGGGACGCCGATCCGGAGGAAGCGAAGAAGCCGGAGAACATCATGCCGCGGGTGCGCGCGCTGCTCGGTGACGACGTGCAATTCGAGCTCGAATGGGCCAGCGTCTATACCTTCTCCTGCCTGCGAATGCAGGCGTTCTGCCAGGGGCGAGTGCTGTTTGCTGGCGATTCGGCACATGGCGTGTCGCCGTTCGGTGCACGCGGCGCCAATTCGGGCGTTCAGGATGCCGACAACCTGGCCTGGAAGCTGGCCCAT
>JBBRID010000126.1:0-9319 GCA_038221635.1 Burkholderiales bacterium | reverse complement strand
GGCTCGACGAGCCACCGCCGCCGCCGCTGGACGTGAACGCGGCACGCAACACCGTGGCCAGCTTGACGGCATCGGCATTTTTCAGGTGGACCACCCAGACATTGCCCATCGCGCCAGCACCTGGCACCGGCCTGTCGAGTTGGCGCACCAATGCACGCACGTTGGCCAGACGAGCCGGCGTCGGCGCCTTCACCAGCAGCGAGTTGCTGCGCGGATCGACCACGACCTGCAAGCTTCCGCCCGTGCCGCCCGGCACACCCGGCGTCGCCGCGGTGTCGCCCATGCGCTGTACCAGCGTTGCAACGTCTGCGGCCACGGCGTGCTGCAGCGCAATGACTTCGACATCGCCACCGCTGGGCGTATCCATCGCGGCAATGATCTTGGCGATGCGTTGCAGGTTGTCAGCGTAGTCGGTGATGACCAGCGTATTGGTGCCCGCTGCCGCGTTGATGGTGTTGTTGGGACTGATCAGCGGACGCAGCACCGGCACCAGGTTGTTGGCATTTTCGTGATCGAGCTTGAAAATCTGTGTGAGTACTTGATCACCACGCCGCGAAACGCTGTCGCCAATCGATACGGTTCCGGTCTGCAGCTTGGCATCGGCTTCCGGTACCACCTTCAACAGATTACCGACCTCGACCACCGTGAAGCCCAGGCCGCGCAGTGCTGCCAGATAGTCGCGATAGGCCTCGTCAGGGCGCACGGCCCGCTCGCTGTACAGCGTGATTTGGCCCTTTACGCGCGGATCGACAAGGATCGGCCGGCGCAGGATGGCCGACATGGCGCGGCTGACGCCATCGATCTCGGCGTTCACGAAGTTCAGCGTGACCGGTTCGCCACGAAAACGCGATGGATCCGAAGTCGTCTGCGCCAGCGAGACCGGCGGCATGGTCGACAGCATGGTGGCAATCAGGCTGGCAGCCAGGCTGCGCTGCATGGTATGCCTGTGGTGGTGCATGTTCATCCGATCGAAATGACTGACCGCGCGCCGCGGCGGCGCCCGATGATGTTCAGGAGATTGCCCAGCGCTGCCTCGTCATCCGGCGTGGCAGCACTGGCCTCGCCGCGCAGGCGCAGGCCGGTGCCGTCCCAACGTCCTGCGGCGCTCAGGCGCAACGCGCCGTCGATCGTCGACAGTTGCAAGGCCGCACCAGGGACGCCGGCATTGGCCGGGTCGGCGCGCAGGTCCATGCGGTAACTGCCGAGGGTGGGCAATGTCGACAAACGCGAGGAGAGGTCGTGCAGCTCGATTGCCGCCGATCCTGCCACACGCCAGCGGCCCTCGACGGATTCGAGCTTGAGTCCCGACGAACGCAGGCGCAACTGACCGCCGAGCTCGAGCGTGTTCCAGGGCGTTCCGAGCCCGGCCAGCCAGCCGGTCGGAACGCGTGCCAGCCAGTCGTCCGACGCCGGGATCTCGAGTTGCGTGCGGCCCAGGCCAGGGCGCAGAAAAATCGTTGCGTCATGGCGCATGCAGCAGGGCTGGCCCAGGCGCAGCGCGAGGCCGGCGCCCTCATGCAGACTGGGCCGCATCAACCAGTGCAGCCGCCCGGGCAGTGCGCTGGCATCCCGGCTGTCCGGCCCGCCGGTCAGCACGACCACCGCGCTGCCGTTCCACACCGTGCCACGTGCCTCGGCCAGCAGCAGTCGACCATCACTGGCCGAATTGACGGCACCGGCAAGCCAGGCCGCCGGCGCCCACGCCGCCGCTGCGAGCAAGGCACCGCCAAGCGCGCCGGCCAGCGCCCATTTGCGCACGCCGCTCATGGATTGGTCCCGACAATGACCACCAGCGACCCGGAATAGCCTTTGGTGCCACGCATCAGTTGCAATTCGATCGGTCGTGCGCGGGCAGCGGTGCGGGCCAGTTCTAGCCATTGCGCAAGACGCGCGGAATCGGCCGCATCAATTGTCAGCGTGGCGCGATCTCCCTGGATGGACAGCTTGCCGCTGCTTCCCAGTTGACGCGTGGCGGCTTCCAGCGCAGCAACGGCCTGGCTTCTCGATACCGGCGCGGCGCCGCGCAGGCCGCCGGTTTCGGTGGAAAGCGATCGCATGCTCTGCAATTCGGTCTCGAGTGCAGCGATCTGGGGTGGCGCCTCACGGATGGTGCGCAGGGCGGGTTGCAACGCGAGCATCCACAGGATGACAACCGCCGCGGCAGCGCCGCCGATGACCAAGGCCTGCCGCTCACGTGGCGCCAATGATTTCCAACGGGCGGCAGCGGACAGGCGCATGGTCTGCGCGCGCGACGGTGTGTCGATGACGACGGGAGTTTGCGGTACCGCCATTACGATCCCCGTCCTGGCATCGGACCCAACTGCAGCCGGCCATCGGCGACCACGGCGGAGTATCCGCTGGCCTGCAGCTGCGCATTGAATCGTTGGATTTCGTCAGGGCGCCAATCGGCCGCCGGCAAGCTGAGCCGGCCCGGCTCGAAGCGTACCGTCTCGGCCGGTGGCTTGCCCGCAGGCCAGGCAGCGGCCGCGGCGAACATCAGTGGTTCGAGATCGGCCGGACCCGGGATTCCGGCCAGCGCGCGAAGGGTCTGCACCTCGCGGCGCATCTGCACCGGCGCGTCGAGCACCCCGGTGACCTGAGGAAAAGTGGTCTGCAGCACCGACACCATCTCGGTCTTTTTATCGCGCACCTGGGCGCGCAGCTGTGCCGCCCATAGGTTGAGTCCGACCAATTGAACCAGCAGCAGGACCGCCAGGCCGATGCGCGCCGGGCGCCATGCCGGCCCGAGCAAGGTGCGCCAGCCGTCGCGCAAGGCCCGGCTGCCCTTGTGGCGGCGTGCCAACTCGAACTGGCGAAGATTCCACGGCGAGGTGGTCGCCTGCAGCATGCGCTCCTGCTCGGTCAGCAGACTGACCGGGGCACCCAGCCAGGCCTCGGCCGCTGCCGCAGCGGCTGGGCTCGCGCTGAACTGCACTTCCGCCGGCATGACCGCCGGCAGCAGTGCGCGTGCAAGGCTGCCCTGCAGGTCGAGAACGGCAACGCCGTTGCTGTCGGCCCAGCTGAGATTGATGGCGTTTCCGGATCCGCCATCGGCGGCGGCGGTCGTGAAATGGCCGACCGCGGGTTCGACCGGCCAGGATGCGGGGACAACCCGATCCACCGGCAGATTGGCGCGATCGAGCAGGGCCAATTGCTCGCTCAGCCAGCGGCCATCGGTCACCGCAACCATGCCGATTTCACCGGCTTTGCTCGCGGGACCCATCGCATAGTGGGCGCGCTCGGCGTCGTCGAGCAGCACCTCCTCCATCATGCCGGCCAGTGCCGCACGCATGCGATTGGCCGGCGCCTTCGGAATCAGCAGCCGATGCCAGCTGATGTCGACATCGGCCAACACCGCAACCACGCTGTCGGCTTTCGGCATCAGGCTCGGCGCGGTACGGCCATGCCGTTCGACCTGGCGTCCATCGGAACTCCATGCATGGGCGTATTCGGCCACCGCGGGCGCTTCGACGGCGTCGGCACTGGAACCATTGCGATGGCCGCGAGCCCGCAATCGCGGCTTGGAAGGAATCTGGATGACCAGCAGGGACATGGGGCTTGTAACGATCTGACGGGGGCTTGGCGAAATATGTTGTGCGCCGGTGCTGCACGAAGGCAGCACCGGGACGCCGATTGGTCGATCGATTGTAGGTAGGACGGCAACCGTTCTTGTTGCTGGCCGATTTCAGGGTTTCCCGATATGTCGAATCATGGCTGCAGGTTGACGCGCTCGCGGGTCAGCACAGTCAATTCGCGCTGAACGCGCTGAACCAGCGAGCGCTCCTCGAGGACTCGATTGCCCAGGCGCAAGCGGCCGCGAACTTCGAAAAAGTTCGACGTGACCCCCATCCGGCGATCGTCCGGCTGAAAGCTCTCGCCCAACACCGTGCGTACATTTGCCAGGTTGTTGAACGGCGTGCGCTCGCGCGCACGCACCAGGCGCTGGGCACCGGCCGGATCCAGCCCATCGATGACCGCCGCCATCACTTCGGGCGATGCGGTATTCAGATTCAACGCGGTCACTGCCGGCAACAAGACGACATATGGGGCCATGCGTTGCAGCGAATCGGCATCGACCCCGAACCAGGCGAGTTGGTCGACCGACTGCGGCCGCAACGGCGGGTTCGGGTTTGGTTGGCGTTGCTTGACTCCCGTCTTGACCCCCCCGGCCGACGCTTCGGCGAGGGAACTGGCGCCACTGGCGGGCGTCGCGGCAGCTGCAGCGGCCGCCGCAGCCGCTGCTGAATTGGGCATGCCGGGGCCGGCATCGCGCAAGCCTTCGGCGATGACTAGCGCCATCGACGAGGAGACGCCGATGTTTTCGAACAGTTTTTGCAGGCTGTTCAATTCGGCCGGAACCACTTCACTGCCGGACACCAGATTGGCCAGGTTGTAGCGGCCCTGGACATCGCTGATGGTGCCGGACAGGAAAGCCTCGGGCCCGTCGTCGGCATTGCTGTTGTCGGCCGCCAGAAAGCTGGACAACCGCGCTTCTGCGAGCGGAACTGCCCACGGCTCGCCGAGATGGTCGACTGCGGCCTTGTCCTCGCGCAAGATCAGGCGGGCCCAATCGAGCGCCCCGACCAGGATCCACGCTGATTGCATGCGTGCGCGCTCCGCCGTCTCGACCTGGATGGCGCGCCACTGTTGCCAGACCATCGCACCCGCCAGCGTGGCCACCAGCGTGACGATCAGCATCGCCAGCAGCAGGGCGGCGCCTCGCTGTCCTCGGCGCGCGCGGATTGCGGGTAAGGGTCGCGATCTGGTCATGGTTGCGGACCCAGCACGATGTCGCGGGTCAGGCTGCCCTGGCGCAGTTGGCCGGGTGCCAATTCCAGCACCATCCGTACGCCGGTCGGCAATTCAACCTGCAGCGGGACGAAACTGGTTCCCGGCGCGCGGTCGCCGCTGGACTGCGCGTTGGCCCAGGAATTGCCGCGGAAGAAATAGATCTGCCACTGGGTCAGCCCGTCGATGACGTTGACATGTCCCGGCTCGTTGCCTAGCAACTGCTGGCTCAGCAGCCAGCTCTCCTGCAGCGCGTCGCGCAAGGTGACCACCGGGCCGGCCCAGCGCTGCCACACCATGCCCTGCAATGGCTCGCCGTCCAGCGGCGTTGTCAATACGGTCGACGAGCGCAGCGACCAGACCACGACCCGCAAGCCGCCCGGCGCGCGCCGGATCATCCGCAACGACCCGCCGTCGAAGCTCAGCGTCGGAACGACCGGGGTCTCCTGCAGCGAGGCCAGGTCCTGCTCCCACTGCGCCATCACAGTATTCAGCAACAAGCTGCGCTGCAGTTGCGCATTGCTGATATCGCGGCTGCGTACGATGCCGTCGACGCCTCGCCAAGCCATCACGGCCAGTGTCGACATGATGGTCAACGCGACCAATACTTCGACCAGCGTGAAGCCGCTATAGGCCCGGCCCCCGCAGCGGCGGGATGACGGCAATGTCGGGTTGTGCACCGGCATCAAAACCGCCCCACGACAGTCGACACGGTCAGCAGCGGCACCGCCTCGGCATCGCCGATCGTAGCGTCGACACGCCTGAAATTTGGATTCGGCGTCGGGCGCACGACGAGTTTGCCGCGGTAGACGCGGCCCAGTTGGGCACATTCGAAGTCGATATCGCCGACGTCCGGGAATTGCCGTGTCAGCCGAATGGCGCCGAGCTGATTGTCGGCACACCATTGCGCCTCACTGACCTCGCTGAAGCGCTGCGCATTGCGCGTCAGGGCGCCGGCGGCCTGCAGGCCGGCGCCGAGCGTGACAGCGACGATCGCCAGTGCAACCAGCACTTCGATCAGCGTGAAGCCGAATGCGGCGCGGGCGACGTGCGGCAGGGGCCGGCGCAGCCTTTGGTCAGTTGTGTCAGTTGACAGCGGCATTCAGGGTGTGCACGACGAAGGGCCCCAGCCCGTCGGTATCCAGACTGAGGCGTTGCTTCTCGAGCTGGAGCACGATGCGCTGCGCGCCGATCAGGGGTTCGGGGCCGAGCACGATCTGGCGGCTCTCCGGCATTTCCACTTGCACGCCCGGGTTCAACCAGCGTGTGGGCAGTTCCTCATCGTCAGGCAGGCCGCGAAAGCGGAATTGCGCCGGCTGCGCCGCATTCGCCTCGCCCGCCTGGGCGCCCGACAAGTTATCGACCGGCATCCAGACGACCGTGACACCCAGCGTGCGCGATTGGGTTCGTGCCACTTCCAGCAACGCGGCCAGGCGGGCAGCCTCGCGTTGCAGGCGAGTCTCGGTCGGATCTCGAAACGACAACGTGGCAATGCCGGCGGCGATGGCGATGATCGCGATCACCACCATCAACTCGATCAGCGTGAAACCCCGGATGGGGCGGGGCACGGCGCGATGGGTCACACCAACATCTGCATCATTGCCAGGAGCCGAGATCCGCATCGTTGCCCTCTCCGCCGACAACACCATCGGCGCCGTAGCTGAAGACGTCGATCTCGCCTTTCACGCCCGGATTGGCATATTGATACGGTTTGCCCCAGGGGTCGGCCGGCAGCTTGTCGAGATAAGGTTTCCAGTTCAGCGGCAAGGTGCCGGTGGTGGGCCTTGCCACCAGGCTCTGAAGACCCTGCTCGGCGCTGGGATAACGCTGGTTGTCCAGCCGATACAGCTTCAGCGCCTGCATCAGGTTGTTGACGTCGGTTCGAGCGGCCGTCACGCGGGCGTCTTCAGCACGGTTCAGCACATTGGGAACGATCAGTGCAGCCAGCAAACCGATGATGACGAGCACCACCATCAATTCGATCAGGGTGAAACCGGCTTGAAGACGGCGGCGGAAACTGAGATTGGAATGAGGGAGTCTGGATTTCATAGGTGAGCAGTGCGTGGCCCGAGCGGGCGTCGCTTCCATGATAATCCGCGCATGAGTTCTCGACTGTTTGCGATGCTGCTCTGGGCGCTGGCTGCGGCGTCGGTGGTGTTCTGGGCGATGCGCCTGGCGACGACGGCGGCACCGATTCCCGACGGCACCCGACTGGCAATGAACGGTCCGCTGGCTGGCGGCGATTTGAGTCGACTGCTCGGCGCAGCTCGCGTCGAAGCCGGCGCGGCAGCGGTGGAGGCGCCGCCTGCGGCCAGTCGGTTTCGGCTCACCGGCATCGTCTCGACCAGCAGCAAGCGTGGCCACGACGACAGTCACAAGCCTGGTGTGGCGCTGATATCCGTCGATGGCGGTCCGGTGCGTGCCTACCGGGTTGGTGAAGCATTGGATTCGCAGCTATCGCTGTGGTCGGTGGCGCTGCGCAGTGCGCGAATCGGTTATCGATCGGGCACCGGCAGGGAGCCTTTCGTGCTCGAATTGCCGCCACCAGCGGCGCCGGCTACCGGAACGCTGACAGCAGCGGGAACGCCACCTGCTCCGATGATGCCCGTCCCGGGCTTTGGAGCAACTGCGCCGGCGGTTGGCACACCGCCGCCGATGATGATGAGTCCTATGCCGTCGGGTGCGCCACCCGCGTTCATTCAGCAGCTGCCGCCGCCGGGTTCACAACCCTCTTCGTTGCCTCAGCCGCAGCCGATGCCTCCAGACGCAAGGCAGGGTGTTTCCAATTCGGCCGTAATGAGGCAGTAGCTCGTCGTTCAGCGCAGGAACAGGCGGTAGGCCGGGTTGTCGGTTTCGTCCTGCCACGAATAGCCCAGTTCGTCGAGAAACTGTCGCAGTGCCTTGCGGTCGCCTTTAGGCACCTGGATGCCGACCAGGATACGGCCGTAGTCGGCTCCCTGGTTGCGATAGTGGAACAAGCTGATGTTCCAGTCGGGGTGCATGCTCGACAGAAACCGCATCAGCGCACCCGGCCGCTCCGGGAAAACAAAGCGGAACAGCCGCTCTTCAGCGGCCAAGGCGTTGCGGCCACCGACCAGATGGCGCAGGTGTTGCTTGGCCAGTTCGTCGTGTGTCAGGTCGATCGTGGCGAAGCCATGGCGGTTGAATTCGCCAGCCAGCCAGGCCGATTCGTCGCGTTCTTTGGTCGACAGGCCGACGAAGACGTGGGCCGACTCGGCGTCCGATATGCGGTAGTTGAATTCGGTGACCGAACGGGGGCCGATCAATGAGCAGAATTGTTTGAAACTGCCGCGCGCCTCCGGGATCGTGACGGCAAACAGCGCCTCGCGGGCCTCACCGATCTCGGCCCGCTCTGCGACGAAGCGCAGGCGGTCGAAATTCATGTTGGCACCACAGGCGATCGCGATCAGGGTCTCGCCGCTGAGCCGCCTGGCTTGCGCATAATGCTTCAACCCCGCCACGCTCAATGCGCCTGCAGGCTCGAGGATGCTCCGGGTATCTTCGAAGACGTCCTTGATCGCCGCGCAGGTGGCGTCGGTATCGACCAGCACGTAGTCGTCGACGTATTGACGGGCCAGACGAAATGTCTCGCCGCCGACCAGTTTGACCGCCGTGCCGTCGGAAAAGAGCCCGACATCGTGCAATTGCACCCGTTTGCCGGCTTTCACTGAGCGAACCATCGCGTCGGAGTCACTGGTCTGCACGCCGATCACCTTGATCTCCGGACGAACGGCCTTGATGTAGGCGGCAATGCCGGCGATCAGACCGCCGCCGCCGATGGCGACGAAGATCGCATGAATCGGGCCCTGGTGCTGGCGCAGGATTTCCATCGCCACCGTCCCCTGGCCGGCGATCACGTCTGGATCGTCGAATGGATGGACAAAGCTCAGGCCCTTTTTCTGCTCCAGCTCGATCGCGTGGTCGTAGGCATCGGTGAAGCTCTCGCCATGCAGCACGACGGTGCCGCCCAGGGCCTTGACGGCGTCGATCTTCAAGCTCGGTGTGGTCACCGGCATCACGATCAATGCCGTGCAGCCGAGGTGACGCGCGGCGAGCGCGACGCCTTGTGCATGGTTGCCAGCCGATGCACAGATCACGCCGCGATCCCGCTGCTCGGCGCTCAGGTGAGACATCTTGTTGTACGCGCCGCGCAGCTTGAAACTGAAGACCGGCTGGGTGTCTTCGCGCTTCAGCAGGATCTGATTGCCGCTGCGCGCCGACAGGCGTCGGGCCGGTTCCAGTGCCGTCTCATGGGCGACGTCGTAGACCCGGGCAGTCAGGATCTTCTTCAGATAATCGGTCCCGGACAGCGGTGGGGCCGAGGCTTTGCCACGACCGCGTTTGGTGGAGGGCGAGCGAGCTTGTTTTTCAGGGCCGGCCATGGCATTCCTCGATCACGGCAAACGGCGGCGCCGGATCATCAGGGCGGAGCGTTGCCAGAAAGAAAAAAACCCAAGGCATTGCTGCCTTGGGTTGAATCCACCATTGGAGGAGGTGGAGGAGACAATCG
>JBBRID010000125.1:0-9414 GCA_038221635.1 Burkholderiales bacterium | reverse complement strand
GGTGCGCATTGCCGGCATGGTCCTTGACGACAACCGGCTCCAGCCCGGCCAGCCTTGCTTCGAGCGTGCACTGGATGTCGTCGTCGCTGCCTTTGGCCTGGCTGTTGACGTCGGCAATATGGGCCTCGACCCGCGTGACGTGTTCGCCAAAGCGGTGCATCGCATCCTTGACGACAGATTCCAGATGGTCGCTCATCGCCTGACGGCCATCAACGTTCGGATCGGTATTCAACAAGACTTGCATGCAATCTCCTGAGATTTTGGATTGAGCGGGAAAGGAGCGAATGGCGAACCGCGGGCCAAAACCAGGCTCCCGAAAGCACCGGAGGATCCGTTTTCTTGCCGGCCTTCAGGCCGGCGCGCGCTCAGCGCATGCCGACCGGAACCAGTCGCTCAGTGGATTTGACTTCAGATTCCGGATCGAGTTCGATCGCAACCTGCGTACAGACGGCGCGGCACAAGGTGGCCACACGCTCGCTTTGCAAACGGTAATACATTTGCGTGCCTTCGCGACGCTTGGCCAGCACACCACTGCGATAAAGCGTCGCCAAATGTTGCGACATGTTCGGCTGGGTGGTGTCGATCTGCGCCAGCAGCTCGGACACGTTTTTTTCACCCTGACACACCGCACTGATGATCTTCAGCCGGATCGGCGTCGAAAGGATCGAAAACAACTCGGCAACCGATTCGAAAACCATGTCCTCGCTGCTCTTTATATCTGAACCCATGCGATGCCTTCCTGGACGACGCTGCTCACGATCTCATTCTATTCGCACGAATCGATATTGGAGCGGGTCAACGCCGACCCTGCTGTTCCATCAGCAGGTAGGTGTTGTACGCGTTCATCCGGTTGGCCGCGCGGAACAGCGGCAGATGCTCGAAACGTGACCAATCCGCCTTGTTGTAGGCCTCTTCGAATGGCTCGAGCTCGGCGGCGGCATCACCCATGGACTTGCGCAGGTACACCAGATAGTCGCGAGTCAGCTTGAGGTCTTCCAGCGGCATCCTGGAAACTGGCCCATGGCCCGGCACCAGGATGCTTGGCTCGAGGTCGATCAAGCGGTCCAGCGACGCGATCCAGCTACGGCTGTCAGCCTGTCCGACGAACGGGATGCGTCCGCGAAAAACCAGATCGCCTGCAAACAGGACGCCACTGCCCTTCACCAGCACCACCAGATCCTCCGGCGTATGCGCCGGGCCGACATGAAGGATGCGAAATTCCGTGTCGCCCCGTTGCCATGTGGTCGACTGGTCCGACAGCCATTCGTCGGCGGCGACCAACTCGGTCTTGTCGTCGATCCAAGGAGCCAACTCCTCACGACTGGCTTGCAGGCGAAGCCGTGCGGTCTCGGAGTTCAGGTACAGACGCCCGCCGGGATGGCCCACGATGCGGGCACCGATGGCCTTGAATGCCTGCAGACCATAGATGTGGTCGGCGTGAAAGTGGGTGACGATGACGTCGGTGATCGGTAGCGGCGTGATGCGGCGAATTTCGGCAATCAGTTCGTTCGCCAATGCCGGCGATCCCAGCGCGTCGATGACGACGACACCAACGCTCGTGACGACCAACCCGGCATTCGAGATGAAGTTGCGGTTGGCTGGTGTGCCCAGTGCGGTTGCACCTTGCACGAACCAGGTCTTGTCGGCCACCGGCATCGCCTTGACCTGCGGCCCATCGTCGGCTGCGGTTGCCCACTGCGGGAGCAGCAAGCCCACGAACCACAGCGCGAGCGCCGCTGATCGCCAAGTCATCATCGTTGTGTTTCGGTGCTCAGGGCCTGATGTAGGCGTAGCCCTCTTTCTGCAACTTGGCCAATCTGACCACTCCCGAAGGCGTGAATCCAGCCTCCTGGATGAATTGCTCACGTTTGAGTTTGCGGTTCTTCAAGGTGATTTCACAGACCTCGAACTTGACGCCGAGGCCGACCAGTTGCTGCACCGCAATTTCGTATGGATTGCCGTTCTTGTCCTTGGAGTCCAGCATCAGAAAATCGACACCTTGTGCATGCGTCACGACGATGATCTTGGCCTTGGGGTCGGTATCGAGGTGGTTCTTGACGTTTCGCAGACCGCCCAACGCCTGTTCGGCGGTGTCGTTGATGTGGTAGACGACGGTGTCCTGCGCCCAGGCACCGAGCGCTGCCGCGCCGAGCATCAAGCCAGCCATCAGATTGCGAACTCGCATGCTCATCTCCTTGGGATATTCAATCGATCAACCAACATTTTCGGCCTTGTAAACCATCTCCCCACTCGAACAACCGGATCAGCCCTTGCTAGACGACTTCGCCAGGCCCGGATTGCCCAACACGCCGAGCAGTTTCGGCGTATTCAGGCTGCGCGGCTTGACGCGCCCGGCCTGCGACTTGAGCCAGGTCTCGACCACATCCCACACCGGCTTGTTGCCTGGCGCTGTGCGCGCTTCCTCGGCAACCGGTGCCCAACCGGCCACCTTGTAGGTCTTGCCGGCTTCGATTGCCTTGCCAGCCAGACGCATGTCGGTGATCCGCTTGCCCATCTCCTGCGTCGGATCGCAGGTGTAGGTCAGGCCACCCACACGAACCATGTCGCCACCCTGCTGGTAATACGGGTCGGGGTTGAACAGATTGTCAGCCACATCCTCGAGCACGGTCTTGATGGTCTCGCCGTTCAGGTCCGACAGCGTTGCATACGGATAGGTCACCGCCAGCTGATCCATCATCAACTCGCGCGTGATGGTGTCGCCCGCCAGCAAGCTGGTTCCCCAGCGGAAGCCCGGCGAGAAGGCAATTTCGGCGCCCTGCACGTCGATCAGGGCGTCGCAGATCAGTTGATCCCAAGAGCCGTTGAAATTGCCGCGCCGGTACAGCACCCCGTCTGTCACCGCAAGCTTTTCGGCCAGTTTGGCCTCATAAGGGGCGCGCACACGGGTGATCAACGCGTCCATCTCGGCATCGGCAGGCAGCTGGTTCGAGAAGATCGGCAGCAGACGGTAGCGGAAATCGGCCACCGTGCCGCCCTTGACATCGAAATCCATCACGCCGAGGAATTTGCCGTTGCTGCCGGCATTGGTCACCAGCGTCTTGCCGCCCGCATTGGCCACCGGAACCGCAACCGGAACGCCATCGTGTGTATGACCGCCGAAAATCGCATCGATGCCACGCACCCGGCTGGCCAGCTTCAGATCGACATCCATGCCGTTGTGTGACAACAGCACGACTACCTTGGCGCCTTTGGCACGCGCTTCGTCGACCACCTTCTGCATGTTTTCGTCCTGGATTCCGAAGCTCCAGTCAGCGACGAAATAACGCGGGTTGGCGATCGGCGTATACGGAAATGCCTGACCGACGATCGCGCAGGAGACGCCGTTGATCTCGCGCATCACATAGGGCTTGAAGACCGGATCGCCGAAGTCGGTGGTCTTGACGTTCTGCGCCACGAAATCGATCTTGCCTTTGAAATCCTTTTCGACGATCTCCTTGACGCGTTCCATGCCGTAGGTAAATTCCCAATGGCCGGTCATCACGTCGACGCCGAGCAACTTGCAGGCATCGACCATGTCCTGCGCTTCGGTCCACAACGAGGTGGCCGAACCCTGCCAGGTATCGCCACCGTCCAGCAGCAGCGAGCCGGGACGGCTGGCCCGCACCTGTTTGACCAGCGTGGCCAGGTGCGCAAAACCACCGACCTTGCCGTAGCGCCGCGCCGCCTGCTCGAAATCGAGATAGGTGAAAGCGTGTGCACCTGGCGTACCAGGACGCAGCCCGGCGGTCTTCAACAGCAATTCGCCGACCAGATGCGGCAAGCGGCCTTTCATTTCGGCTATGCCGATGTTGACGCTGGGCTCGCGGAAATAAATCGGCTTGAGCTGCGCGTGGCAATCGGTCATGTGCATGAACGAGACATTGCCGAAGGCCGGCAGGTCATACAAGGCCCTCTGTGCAGTCGCCGCATCCGCATCGGCGCTTCGCCCCAATGCCAGGCCGGCTGCCGATGCTGCACCGAGGACTTGCAGAAACTCGCGCTTCGAAATATTCATGGCTCCGCAATCATTGATATATACCCTCGGAGAAAGCCCGCACGATTGCGGGCCTCGTCGAGGTCTACTGGTTGACCGGCGATTTCGGGTCGAGCAGCAGGGCCATCAGATTCCGCAACTGGGTTTCGTCGAGCATGCCGGCATGCCCGAACCGCGGCATTTCCGAACACGCGTTGTACGCCTTGGCGTTGTACAGCTTGCCCCAGGTGTATTCGACGATTGGTTTTGCCGCCGCGCTGGATGGATCCGAAACACCACGAATCTTGCCGTAGTTGTAGAGGCTCGGCCCGATGGTCCCGAACGAGATCTCGGCCTTGCCGAGTTGGTGGCAGTTGTAGCAGTTGCCGCCGTTTTCGCTGGTTGCCGTCGACTTCTCGCGCCAGGTCATTCCGCGGCCATCCTGCGCCAGCTTCTCGCCAGCCTTCCAGTCGCCGATGAACTGACCCCCGCTCGGCATCTTGACTGTCTTCAGGTTGGTCGCCTCGATGGCCTTCGCCTGAGCGTCCGGCAATGATTTGCCCAGTGCCTTGGAGCACAGTTCATTGCTTGCGTCTTGTTGCAGGCGGTCGACCTTGGCAATGCCCTGGTCGCGAAACGAGGTTTTCATCACCTCGGCAACCATCGCATCGTAGTTCGCGGTCGGTGCGACGCTCGCGCAGCCGGCCAGCATCAGGCCAACCGCTGCGGCAACCGTCAGGGCTTTTGTCTTGTTCTCATACATGGCAAATCCTTCAGCGTTTGAGGGCCGGTGCAACCGATTCGGCACCCTTGGCATTGACGCCCATGTAGACCCCAAGAGCAATCGTCACGTCGGAGGCGTAGCCCGGATAAGGAAACCGCTGCTGACGAAAGCAGTCGTTGAGCCGGTGTTGCATGGTCCACAGCTGGCCATTGCTGACGCGGTAGGCCGGCCACGCGGCAAAGCCGATGCCGTCACCCGGATTACCGGTGAGGTCGGGAAGCTCCTGCAGCCGGATCCGCTTGTCGGGGCTGCCATGACAGGTAGCGCACGAAAAGTCGTACGGGCCGGCGCGGTAGAAGAACACCCGTTTGCCGACTTCATACATCTCGACTTCCTTGGCGTGGCTTTGCGGCAGCGCAAAGCGCATGCCGCGCGACATGCCGGATATCCAGGCGGCCAAGGCTTCGACATTGACCATTTCGCCGCGACCGAACGGGGTTTTAGCGATTTCCGCGGCCTTGAAGCCCTGTTGCGTCTCCATGCAGGTCAGCAATCGTGATTCGAGATCCTGCACTTCCTGGGTATCAGCGAAAAAGCGTGGCAGCTCGACGAACGCACCCTTGACCACGCCCGGGCCCTTGCCGAGATCGCAGCGCTCGAGCGACGCGTTCTTCGGGCCGCGCTTCTTCTTCCAGAGGTCTTCACCCTTGGCTTCGAACAACTCCGCCGGGTTGCCGTCCTCGAGCATCTTCCGGTATTCGGCGATGCCGTCGGCCGTGGATTTCTGCTGCGCCGATGCGGCTCCAACCGCGGCCGCCAGCACAGCGGCAATCAGTAGTGATTTTTTCATCTGTCTCCTCTCGTTGTTGGCTCTGTATCTCGAGCTGGAATGCGGCGACTCAGGAAACCGTCGCTTCGTCGGTCCGGGTTTCTCCCTTGTTGTCGGTCCATGTAATTGCGACCTTGTCGCCTGCCTTGGCGCCCTTGATGTTGAACTGAAGGAACGGATTTTTCGAGACCGACGGGCCCCATTGCCCATTCATCACGGGCTTGCCGTTCAGCTGTGCGTTGACATGCTGGATATACCAGGCGGGGATGACCTTGCCAGCACCGTCCTTGCGTAGTCCGGTCTCCATTTCATGGGCCATCAGGACCCTCACCTTCGCCATGTTGCCAGTCATTTGGGCGCGAATGCGCATCGGATCTGCCATCTTGAACTCCTTTAATTTTTCAGTGTGATGTCTGCGGTATGCAGCGTCGTTTCAGCGTTTGATGTCCGCTTCGAACTCAGCCGCCGCAACCGCCCAATGTGACTTTCACTTCCTTTTGCGCGAACAGCGCCTTGCCGTCGCCCATCAACGCCACCGCATAGACGTTCGATGATTGACCCATCTTGACCCGGGTAGAGAAGTCGGGGTCGACGGCATCGCTCACATCGAACATCGCCGACAGAACTGCCGGATTCTTCTCGACCAGGATCAACAGACGCTTGACGCCCGGCAGCGTGGTCGCAGCGCCGACCGGAACAACGGCGCCGTTCTCGGCAATATCGGGCGCAGTGACGGTCACGTCCTTGCTCTCGGTGGGTGCGCTGCCGCCCAGCGCCTTCATCAGATCCGCCATGTTCTTCGCTTCGAACGCGGAGCTGTTGAATGTGGCGGCCTGGGCTCGGGCCAGGCCCGGCAACATACCGACCGAGGCGAGCATCGCTGCGACCTGGGCTGAACGAGAGAGCATGTCTCGACGAGTGTGCATAAGAGACTCCTTGGTGTGGCTATGCTAGTTAATCGACTTTGATCGACTTTGATCGACTTTGATCGACTTTGGGGTTCTACCTTAGTCCGCCCGGACTTGCTGTCATCCTCACTTCTTCGCTCCATCGGCCAGCCATTGTGCAATCGCGCTGGCTTCAGCATCGCTCAAACTTTGAGGTGGCATGGGTATCGGCCCCCACACACCTGAACTGCCGGCCTTGATCTTTCCCGCCAGATAACTCACTGCATCCGCGCGTTGGCCGTATTTGGCCGCCACCTCGCGCAGCGCAGGGCCGATGATCTTGTTCTCGATGCCGTGGCATGCCACGCAACCGTATTTGGCAGTCAATGCGACAGCGGCGTGGGCAGGCTTGGCCGTTGCAGGCACCGGCGTGGCGGCTTGTGGCCGTGCGACTGCGCTGCCGCCTGCTGGTGCCGTGGGGGCCGGCGCCAGCGTATCGGCGCCATGCTGGGCTCCGACGGTGCGGTTCTGCTCGGCCAGATTGCCATGCGCATTGCGCGCAAAGTCCGGCAGCGACGATGCCACCACCGGCTCTGGCCCGCAATTTTTCATGCACGCGACGGCCATCACGTCCGGCTTTTGATTACCGAACGCCGCGCCCGGCCACATCGCATGCGCAGTCGTCGTGCCGTTGCGGTTGGGCATGCGCTGCTGGACTGCCGCGATGTTGCTGTCCGACAGCGTGAAACCGTCATCGACGATGCCACCCATGTTCAGCAGATAGGCCAGCACCGCATAGACTTCCTCGACGCTGAGCGTCTTCGGCGTCGTCCAGGGCATCGCGCGGTTGATGTAATCCCACAGCGTCGATACCGTGCCCACTTTCATCAGCGTGGTGCGAGCCGGAAAGCTGCGGTCGTTCAGGCGGGCGACTCGACCGGTGGTGATGTCGTCTTTGGTTGTCCCACCGACAAGCGGAGCGAAGAACTGGTTGCTTTCACCGAAGATGCCGTGGCAGGATGAACATTTGGACTCCCAGATCTCCATGCCTCTGGCAACCGAACCGGAGCCCTTCGGGAGGCCCTTGAAATCGGGACGCACATCGATGTCCCAGGCCGCGATTTCCTTGGCCGTCGCTGGGCGCCCGATGCCGGGGTAAGGCGTCGACTGCGCCTGCGCGAAGCTCGCGGCGACGAGCAACGTGAGGAGGACGAAGACCAGGCTCTGGCGGCGTTGCATCGCCCGGTCAAGCAAGCTGAACATTCTTGACCTCCCCGCTCTGCTGCACCAGCCAGGTCTGGATCGCATTGTTGTGATAGATCGACCGTGTGCTGCGCACCGCGCGCAATTGCCGCGTTGACGGCTGCACGTAGCCCGTCTCATCGACCGCACGGCTTTGCACCAGGGTCGGTTGGCCGTTCCAGACCCAGTCGAAGTTGAAGCGGGTCAGGCACTTCGACAGGATCGGCGTCTCCAGCCGCGCCGCGGCCCAGTTGCGACCACCATCGACCGACACGTCGACGCGCTTGACCTTGCCCCGCCCCGACCAGGCGAGACCGCTGATGTTGTAGAAGCCCTGATCCAGCAACATCTGCCCGCCGGAGGGCGTGGTGATCACGCTCTTGCACTCCTGGGTGCTCGTGTATTGCCGATGCATGCCGTCGGGCATCAGGTCCATGTAATGGATCGACTCGTCCTTGGCGCCGTAAGGCTTGTCACCCACCTCGATGCGGCGCAGATATTTAACCCAGCTGACGCCTTGCACGCCAGGCACCACCAGGCGCAGCGGATAACCGTTCTCGGGCCGCAACATCTCGCCGTTCTGCCCATAGGCAACGAAAACCTCGCCGCTTTCGATCAGTTCCATCGGGATCGTCCGGGTCATCGACGAACCGTCGGCGCCTTCGCCCAGCACGTACCGGCCGCGCTTGTAGTCAACCCCGCACATTTCGAACAGCGTGCGCAGCGGCACGCCGGTGAACTCGCTGCAGCTCAGCATGCCGTGGCTGTACTGGCAGGTCGGGACGGCGACATTGCCCCATTCCATGCCGGTATTGGCGCCGCATTCGATGAAGTGGAATCGTGATACGGACGGCAAGCGCATCAACTCGTCCATCGTGAAAACCCGCGGCGTCTTGACGATCTGCGCGTCGGAGCCATTGATCATCAGGCGATGCTTCGATGGGTCGATGTCCCACCAGCCCTGGTGATGCCGCTCGAAGTGAAGGCCGCTGGGCGTGATGATGCCGAACAGCGATTGCAAGGGGGCAAACGACACCGAAGCCTGCGTCGTCTGCGTGAGACCAGGGCTGGTTCGGCGCTGCACGTTTGTCTCGAACTTAGACGGCTTGCCATAGCCATCGGTGACCACCGGCTGACCGAGACCAACGGTATGTGGCGGCAGCTCGAGGATGTTCGGATCACCCTCGCCGGCGTCGATCGGATTGGCGCTCGCAAGAGCAGCGGGTGCTGCCACGATCGTGCTGGTCGCAGCAATGACGCCGCGAAGAAAATCGCGCCGACCGTGGCGCGCCTCAGCGAAGACCCGCCGCACGCCGGTCGCGTCGATGAAGTTTTCGGGCGCCTTGATCAGGCGACCGGGAGACTTGTCCTCGAAGTTCACACCCACTCCTTGCAACCACCACAGATCACTCGCCATTGCCGTCGAGTCGGATCTATCAAAATATCCGGTTTCACTAATATTAGTAAATACTCATGTAAAACAAGAGGGGGAAAACCCGTGCATGGCCGCGCAAATCGCAGGGCACAGCTTCAGATGGAATCGAGCGGGATCTCTGCACTTCGCGAATGCGGCTGCCGATGCGTCCGCCAAGCTGCGCTTGCAGATATGGTGCCGATTCGGCGCAGATGGCGGACAGCGCGAGTGAAGGCGGTGCCGCTCGCGCTGACGGGCCGTCATGGGTCGCCTTAGGTAGGATACTCACGGCTTCGAACCGGCGGCCTGGGCCGTGGTGTCCAGCCGGCCGCCGGCCCGCACACC
>JBBRID010000124.1:0-9428 GCA_038221635.1 Burkholderiales bacterium | reverse complement strand
TCGGCCAGTTCGGGCTGGCGGTGATCGACCAACATCCCGGTGTAGAGCATCTTGACCTGCTGCCACACCTCGATCGGAAGCGCATCGACGGCGAGCTCGGACTGCAGCCGTTCTTTTGCTTCACTCACGCGTGCATCGTAGAACTCGATCCGCTCTCGATTCGCACGCTGCTGGCCGTGCCAATCGCCACGCTCGAAGCGCTGCTTGGCCGCCCGATTGGTCTCACTGAACAGTCGATAGTGGCGATCAAAACCCTCGAGCAGCGCCCTGGCGATCGGCAACGCCTGGGCATGGCTGGTGGACGCTTCTTCAATCATCGTTGCATCTCGGCAAAATCAAGGCATGACCGCGCAGCGGCCAGCCTGTTGAGGCGCAGACGAACCCGTTCTTGGTCCGGCGCCGAAGATAGGCAAGAATCGAGACCAACGACTGCGGCGGCCCCGCGAAGACCGACCGCTGACAACAATTCCTGCGTTCAACCCGTGATTCAACCATGACACTTGAACATCTTCTGCAAGCAGGGGCCGATGACGCCACTGCCATCGCCGCGCCTGGCCGAGTTCCGCTCGACTACCGCGGGCTGCGATCGCTGGTGCGCGAGACCACCGCTTCGCTCAATTCTGCCGGCATCGGACGCAACGACCGGGTGGCGATCGTGCTGCCGAACGGCCCCGAAATGGCCAGTTGTTTTCTGGCCTGTGCCTCGGCCGTCGCCACTGCGCCACTGAACCCGGCCTACCGGGCCGACGAATTCGAGTTCTATCTGAACGACTTGCAGGCCAAGGCCTTGATTGTCGAGACCGGCAGCAAATCACCAGCGGTCGAGGCGGCGCGCAAGCTGGGTGTACGGATCATCGAGCTGAGCGTTTCCGACGGCGCGCCGGCTGGTCGCTTCGATCTGGCAGCGGGTCTCGCATCACCTTGCGAGAACGGCGGTGCGTCGCAGGCCACGGACGTGGCGATGGTGTTGCACACCTCGGGCACGACCTCGCGCCCCAAGCGCGTGCCGTTGTCGGTGGCCAACCTGTGTGCGTCGGCCAGCAACATTGCCAATACGCTGCAGTTCACCGAACATGACACTGGCTTGAACATCATGCCGCTGTTCCACATCCACGGCCTGCTCGCCGGCTTGCTGGCCCCGTTGTCGGCCGGCTCGCAGGTGTTCTGCACGCCGGGTTTCAATGCGCTGCGCTTCTTCAAGTGGATGGACGAGGCGCGCCCCACCTGGTACACGGCGGTGCCGACCATGCACCTGGCGATTGCCAGCCGAGGCAAGCACAACGCGGAGGTGCTGGCGCGACACCCGCTGCGCTTCGTTCGCTCATCGTCGTCGGCCATGCCGCCGCAGTTGATCCAGCAGATCGAGACGATGTTCAAGGCGCCGCTGATCGAGTCGTACGGCATGACCGAGTCGGCTCACCAGATGGCATCGAACCCGCTGCCACCGGCGCAGCGCAAGCCCGGGTCGGTCGGTCGCGCGGCAGGCCCCGAGGTTGCGATCCGTGGTGAAGACGGCAGCTTGCAGGGTGCCGATACGGTCGGCGAAATCGTCATCCGCGGACCGAGCGTCACCGCCGGCTACGAGAACAATCCGAAAGCCAATGAAGAGGCCTTCGTCGACGGTTGGTTCCGCACCGGTGACCAGGGCGTGATGGACGCCGAAGGCTACCTGAGCATCACCGGCCGGCTGAAGGAAATCATCAACCGCGGCGGCGAGAAAGTGAGCCCGCGCGAAATCGACGAGATCCTGCTGGACCACGTATCGGTGGCCCAGGTGGTGGTCTTCGGCGCGCCGCACAAGCGGCTCGGCGAGGAGGTGGCGGCGATGGTGGTGCTGCACGAGGGTCACGAATGCGAAGAGCGCGAGCTGCAGCAGTTCGTCGCCAAGCGGGTGGCCGGCTACAAGGTGCCGAAGAAGATCCTGTTCGTCGACGAACTGCCGAAGGGTGCGACCGGCAAGCTGCAGCGCATCGGGCTTGCACAGCGCATCGGCCTCGGCTTCGGCTCCTACGTATCGGGCGAGTTCTAGGCGACCACGGAAGCGATCAATGAATTACACGATCGTCGGCGCTGGCGCCATCGGCGGCTACCTCGGGACGAAACTGGCACTGGCCGGCGAGCAGGTCACCTTCATCGCCCGCAACAAGAACCTGGCCACCATCAACGCCAAAGGCTTTCGGCTTCAGTTGCCGGACGGCAGCACGCAGCATGCCAGCAATGTAAGAGCGGTGCAGGATCCGGCTGAGGTCGGTCCTCAGGATGTGGTACTGCTGACCACCAAGGCCCATCAGGTGCGCGATCTGTTGCCGGGCCTGCGCGCACTGTTCGGCCCCGACACCATGGTGGTCACGATGATCAACGGCGTGCCGTGGTGGTATTTCCAGCGGCTCGGCGGCGCCTTCGACGGTCAGGCGCTCACCAGCCTGGACCCCGACGGCGCGCTGGCCTGCGGCATCGAGGTCGAGCGCATCATCGGCAGCATCGTCTACCCGGCGGCCGAACTGGCGGAGCCCGGTGTGGTCAGGCTGATCGAAGGCAACCGCTTCACGCTGGGCGAACTGGACGGGCAGCGCAGCCCGCGCATCGAGGCACTCAGCAAATCCTTGATGGCGGCGGGATTCAAGGCGCCGGTATCACGCGACATCCGCAGTGAGATCTGGGTCAAGCTGTGGGGCAACCTCAGCTTCAACCCGATCAGCGCACTGACCCATGCCACATTGGAAGACATCTGCCGCTTCCCGCTCAGCCGCGACCTTGCCGCGCGCATGATGAGCGAAGCCCGGACCGTGGGCGAAAAGCTCGGCGTCGAATTCAAGGTATCGCTGGAGCAACGCATCGCGGGCGCGGAAAGCGTGGGCGCACACAAGACCTCGATGTTGCAGGACGTCGAACACGGCCGCGCGCTTGAACTGCAGGCGCTCGTCGGCAGCGTGGTCGAACTGGCGCGCATCACCGACACCCCGACACCGACCATCGACGCGATCTACGCAACGGCGGCGCTTTTGACGAAGACACTCAGCGACCGCGGTGGGAGGTTGGAGATTCAGCCGGCCTGATCTGGAAGGCGTGCCGCCCGCTGCCTTCGGGTAAGCACTGATCTTTCGTGTGGACAATAGTGTATACACTTTGATCGTCGCCGCGGAGCCTGCCGGCCACCGGTTCACCCACCGGATGCCAGCAAGTTGCGACAAGGTTTTCCTCACAGAGCCCGCTGTGGTGAGGGGATTTGCACAAATCTTGCTGTGCATTCCCCGCCGCCGAAGTGAGGACACGATGGATTCATACCTGCTGGACTGGGCCAACCTGCTGTTGCGTTGGGCCCATGTCATCTTCGCGATCGCCTGGATCGGCTCGTCGTTCTACTTCGTCTTCCTTGACAACAGCCTGACCAAGCCCGACGACCCGGAGCTCAAGCGCAAGGGTGTGGATGGTGAGTTGTGGGCGGTGCATGGCGGCGGTTTCTATCACCCGCAAAAGTACGCGGTTGCACCGAAGCAGATGCCCGAGCACCTGCACTGGTTCTACTGGGAAAGTTATTCGACCTGGCTGAGCGGCTTCGCGCTCTTCACGGTCATGTACCTGTTCAACGCCAGCAGCTTTCTGATCGACAAATCAGTCCACGACTGGTCGCCGGCGGCTGCCATCGGCGCGTCGCTCGGCTTTCTGGTGGTCGGCTGGGTGGTCTACGACGGCATCTGCCGCGTCTTCGGGCAGAAGAAGAATGGCGACCTGATCGTCGGCATCGGTCTGCTCATCTACGTCGTACTCGCATCGTGGTTGGCCTGCCAGCTGTTCGCCGGTCGCGCCGCCTTCCTGCTGATCGGGGCGATGCTGGCAACGACGATGAGCGCAAATGTCTTCGTCTGGATCATTCCCGGCCAGCGCAAGGTGGTTGCGCAGTTGAAGGCAGGTCAGCCGGTCGATCCGGTCTATGGCTGGCGTGCCAAGCAGCGCAGCGTGCACAACACCTATTTCACGCTGCCGGTGCTGATCGCGATGTTGTCCAACCACTACGGCTGGCTGTATCAAGGCCCGCACAACTGGCTGGTGCTGGTGCTGCTGATGCTGGCCGGTGCATTGATCCGGCATAGTTTCGTGGCCCGTCACAAGGCGCTGGTTCAAGGCCGCAGGGTGCCTTGGGAACATGCTGTGATCGGCACTGCGCTGGTGCTGGGGCTGGCGATCTGGCTCGCACCGCCGCCGATGTCGGCTCAGGCAGCCGCTGCGGCGTCCAAACCCGTGGCGTTTGCAGAGGTCAAGGCCGTGATCGATCAGCGTTGCGCGATGTGCCACAACGCGCAGTTGCAGCAGAAAAACGTCGCGCTGCACACGCCCGAGCTGATCAGCCAGCACGCCCAGCAGGTGTACCAGCAGGTCGTGCTGCTCAAGCTGATGCCATTGAACAACGCGACACAGATCACCGACGACGAACGCGGCCTGATCAAGCGCTGGTTCGAGGCGGGTGCCAAGCTGAACTGATTGATGCCTCTCCCGCGCCTGGGCAACACCATCCGGTCGACAAGTTTTCCCCAACGAAGGAGCTCATGATGAGCATGCCAAAGGTCGACCCTGTGGATGAAATGCTGCCACCTGCTCGGCTGGCTACGCTGGGCTTGCAACATGTGTTGGTGATGTACGCTGGCGCCATCGCAGTGCCGCTGATCGTTGGCCGGGCACTGCAGCTGTCGCCGGAGCAGGTGGCGCTGCTGATCTCGGCCGACCTGTTCGTCTGCGGCATCGTCTCGCTGATCCAGTCGTTCGGCATGACGAAGTGGTTCGGCGTCAAGCTGCCGGTGATGATGGGCGTGACCTTCGCTTCGGTCGGCCCGATGGTGGCGATGGCGAATGCACAACCCGGCGTCGAAGGCGCACGCATAATCTTCGGCGCCATCATCGGTGCGGGCATCGTCGCGATGCTGATCGCTCCGGTGATGGGGCGATTGCTGCGCTTCTTCCCGCCGGTGGTCACCGGCACGATCCTTGCCATCATCGGTATCAGCCTGATGCGCGTGGGCGTGGGCTGGGCCATGGGCGGGCCGGCCTTTCTGGCCCAGCGCACCGACGTGCCCAAGCTGGTCGAGATGGTCGAATCGGTACCTACATTCGTGCTCGGCGGGGCCGGCCTGGTGATGTTCGGCATGGTGGCGGCAACCGGTATCCGCATCCTGACCAATGTCGATTTCAAGACCAACAAGTTCAACCTGTACATCGTCGCGATCTCTATCGGCGCCGGCCTGATTCCGCTGGTGGCGCCGCGCTGGACCCAACAGATGGCACACGGCCTGCATCCATTGCTCGAGTCCGGAATTCTGCTGACTTCGATCACCGCCGTGGTGTTGAATTTCTATTTCAACGGCGGCAAGGCCGACGAGGCGGGCGCAATCGAGGCTGCCAAGACAGCGGAGGCCCATTGACTATCCAGCGCCCCGAGCGCAGTGAACAACAGGTCCGCACCGACCTGGCTGCTGCGTTCCGGCTGGCCGCCCTGGCCGGCTGGGACGACACCATCTACACCCACCTGTCGGCCGCCGTTCCCGGCGAGCCGGGGGTCTACCTGATCAATGAATTCGGCCTTGGTTTCGACGAGGTCTGCGCATCCAGCCTGGTCAAGGTCGATCTGACGGGACGGGTCGTCGACGGTTCAGCGCGCCCCGTCAATCCCAGCGGGTTTGCGATCCACGGCGCAGTGCATGGGGCAAGGCCTGCTGTCGAATGCGTGATCCACCTGCATGCGCCGTGGGGTGTCGCGCTGGCGATGCTGCCCAGCGGATTGCTGCCGACCTCGCAATGGGCGATGCGACTGCATGGCCGACTCGGACGCCATGCCTACGAAGGGCTGGCGCTCGGCGCCAGCGAACAGGCCCGCTTGGTTGCCAACCTGGGCACACTCGACGGCTTGATTCTTGAAAATCACGGCACCATGACCGTGGGCCGCACGGTTGCCGAAGCCTTCATGCTGATGCACATCCTCGAACGCGCAGCCCGGGCGCAGCTGACAGCGATGGCGGCGACCGGCGGCCAGGTGACGACGGTCGACGCCGAACTGGCAGAACTGACGCTGCGACAATGGCTCGGCGATGGCAGCGATTGGGACGGCGATGCCGAGTGGCCCGCGCTGCTGCGCCGCGCCGGCCGTCTGTCGCCCGGTTTTCGCGACTGACCCCTTCATTTTTAGGAGTAAACACGATGCCGACCCTCCGTGTCGAATTGTTCGAAGGCCGCACACCCCAGCAAAAGGCAGCACTCGCCAAAGAACTGACCGATGCCTGTGTAAAGGTGCTTGGTGGCAGCGCCGATGGCGTGGACGTGGTGTTTTTCGATATCGCTCGTCACGATTGGGCCACTGGCGGCAGCTTGTGGAGCGACAAAGCGGTCGCGCCGTTGACACCCAACGGCTGAAGCCGGGAAGCCCCGCTGGCCTGCAGATCGCGGCTTCAGCCGCGACTACCCACGCCACCACTCACCCGTCAACGCCTGCTGCATGAACGCAATCAGGCTGGTAACCTTTGAAGGGACGAATTTCGGTGACGGAAAGACGGCGTGCATCTCCTGCGTCGGCAAGCCATGGTCGAGCATCAGCGGCATCAGCTTGCCATCGTCGACCGATGCTCCGGCCACATACCACGGCAGCACGGCAATGCCCATGCCTGCGCGTGCTGCCGCCAACACCGCCGACAGGTTGTTCGACCGCAGCGGGCCCTTCACCGGCACCGATACCTCGACACCATCGGCGCCCTTCAGACTCCACCGATCGTCACCTTGCACGCTGCTGTAGACCAGGCAGGCATGACGCGAGAGCTCAGCGGTAGATTGCGGCGCACCATGCGCCTGCAGGTAGGCGGTGGAGGCAACCATCACCCAGGGGTTGGTGCCCAGGTAGCGTGCGCCCAAAGTCGAATCTGCGAGCCGGCCCATGCGTACGGCCAGATCGATGCCTTGCTCGACCAGATTGACGTAACGGTCATCGAAGCCCAGATCGACCGTGACCTCGGGGTGCTCGCGCATGTAGCGCAGCACCAAAGGCACCATCACGCGTCGGCCAAAAGCGACTGAGGTATTGATGCGCAACGTACCGCCGACCCGGCTTTGCAGCAGCGTCGCCAAATTGTCGGCTTCGTCCATTTCGCGCGCGATAAGTTTGCACTTCTCGTAATACAGCGCGCCAACTTCAGTGGTCGTCACCCCGCGCGTCGAGCGATGCAGCAAACGCGCGCCGAGGCGATGCTCGGTGGCCGCCACCGCCTTGGTGGCGGTCGGCTGGGTGATGCCGAGCTCGTCGGCAGCCTTGCTGAAGCTGCCGGTCTCGACGATCCGAATGAAGAGATGAACCGCGGCGACCCTGTCCATGGCGACAATGGTAGCCGGGAATCCCTCAGGTATTCCACCCTGGAATAGCACTTATCACCGGGCTTGGGTTCCCAGACACGGCGTCGCGCGCGACCATCCTGACATCAGCAACAGGAGACTCGCATGGCAAAGATGAAGGCCGCAATGGCCGCGGTACTGGTGATGGAAAAGGAAGGCGTGACCCAGGCTTTCGGTGTACCCGGCGCCGCGATCAACCCGCTGTACGCACAGCTGCGCGAGCGCCAGACCATCGCCCATGTGCTGGCGCGTCATGTCGAAGCCGCTTCGCACATGGCCGAGGGCTATACCCGCGCCCGTGCCGGCAACATCGGCGTGTGCATCGGCACCTCTGGCCCGGCCGGCACCGACATGATCACCGGCCTGTATTCGGCCATTGCCGATTCGATTCCCATCCTGTGCATCACCGGCCAGGCGCCGCGTGCCCGTTTGTACAAGGAAGATTTCCAGGCGGTCGACATCGAGTCGATCAGCAAGCCGGTGACCAAGTGGAGCGTTACCGTCCGCGAGCCGGCCCAAGTGCCACGCGCCTTCCAGCAGGCTTTCCACCTGATGCGTTCCGGGCGTCCGGGGCCGGTGTTGATCGATCTGCCGATCGACGTACAGATGGCCGAAATCGAATTCGATATCGACACCTACGAGCCGCTGCCGGTCTACAAGCCCGCTGCCAGCCGCAAGCAGATCGAGCGCGCCGTCGACATGTTGATGGCCGCCGAGAAACCATTGATCGTCGCCGGTGGCGGCATCATCAATGCCGATGCCTGCGACCTGCTGGTCGAATTCGCCGAGCTGACTGGCGTGCCGGTGATTCCGACGCTGATGGGCTGGGGCGCGATTCCCGACGACCATCCGTTGATGGCCGGCATGGTCGGCCTGCAGACCAGCCACCGCTACGGCAACGCCACGATGCTGGCCAGCGACTTCGTGCTCGGCATCGGCAACCGCTGGGCCAATCGCCACACAGGCAGCCCGGAGGTCTATTGCAAGGGTCGCAAGTTCGTCCACGTCGACATCGAGCCGACTCAGATCGGCCGCGTCTTCATGCCCGACTACGGCATCGTCAGCGACGCCAAGGCGGCGCTGCAGTTGTTCGTCGAAGTGGCCCGCGAACGCAAGGCGGCCGCCCAGCTGAAGGACTTCGGCACCTGGTCCAGGCGTTGTGCCGAGCGCAAGTCGCTGATGCACCGCAAGTCGCATTTCACGCAGACACCGATCAAGCCGATGCGCGTCTACGAGGAAATGAACAAGGCCTTCCCGCGCGACACCATCTACGTGTCGACGATCGGCCTGAGCCAGATCGCCGGCGCGCAGTTCATCAACGTCTATGGCCCCCGCCAATGGATCAACTGCGGCCAGGCCGGTCCGCTGGGATGGACGATTCCCGCCGCACTCGGCGTTGTCGCTGCCGACCCGACCCGCACCGTGGTCGGCCTGTCGGGGGACTACGACTTTCAGTTTTTGATCGAAGAGCTGGCGGTCGGCGCGCAGTTCCGCTTGCCTTATGTGCAGGTGCTGGTCAACAACAGCTACCTCGGCTTGATCCGCCAAGCGCAGCGTGGCTTCGAGATGGACTACTGCGTGCAGCTGGCGTTCGAGAACCAGAACGTCGAGGATGAAACGCTGAAGAGCTACGGCGTCGACCACCAAGCCGTCGTGCAGGGCCTGGGCTGCAAGAGCCTGCGCGTCACCGACCCTGAGAAGATCCAGAATGCGCTGGTCGAGGCGCAGGCGATGGCACGCAAATACAGCGTGCCGGTGGTGGTCGAGGTGATTCTCGAAAAGGTGACCAACGTCGCGATGGGCACCGAAATCAACAACATCAACGAGTTCGAGGACATCGACTGCCGCCATCCCGAAGGCATCAAGGGCCTGGAGATGGCCGGCTTGCTGGAGTGAGCACCATGCCCAGATTTGCCGCCAACCTGTCGATGCTGTTCACCGAGGTGCCGTTTCTCGATCGATTCGAGCTCGCAGCCAAAGCCGATTTCAAGGCTGTCGAATTCCTGTTCCCGTATGCCTTCGCGGCCGAGGACATCAAGCGGCGCCTCGACGCCAACGGGCTG
>JBBRID010000123.1:0-9448 GCA_038221635.1 Burkholderiales bacterium | reverse complement strand
CATCGAACCACTGCTGACTTTTGGCAACGGCATCGATGCGCTGCAGATCGATGCCCAGCGCGCGGCCGACATCGCGCAAGGCCGAACGCGGGCGGTAGGAGATCACCACGCCGGTCAAGGCCGCGCGATGCCGGCCGTATTTGGCGTAGATGTACTGGATGACGCGTTCGCGCTGCTGGTGCTCGAAATCGATGTCGATGTCGGGCGGCTCGTTGCGCTCGATACTGATGAAGCGCTCGAACAGCAGCTTGGCACGCCGCGGATCGACTTCGGTGACTTCCAGGCAATAACAGACCAGTGAATTGGCCGCGCTGCCACGGCCCTGGCAGAGGATGCCCTGCGCCCTCGCCCACTGCACGATATCGGCAACGGTCAGGAAATACGGTTCGTATCCAAGGCGCTCGATCAAGGTCAGTTCATGCTCGATCTGCGCCCGCCATTCATCGCTCAGGCCCAGCGGGAAACGTTTCTCGACCCCGGCGAACGTCAGCTTGCGCAGATGGCTGGTCGGCGTTTCACCGTCGGGCACGATTTCCTTCGGATATTCGTACTTCAGCTCACCGAGCGAAAAACTGCAGCGTGCGGCCAGCGCCACGGTATTGGCAAGCCATTCTTCGGCATACAGAGCCGCCAGCCGACTGCGCGAGCGCAGGTGCTGCTCGGCATTGGCCGGCAGTTCGCGGCCGCAATCGGCCACCGTGCGTTTCAGCCGGGTCGCGGTCAAGACATCCTGCAGCGGTTTGCGCGAACGCACGTGCATCAACACATCGCCGGAAGCAGCGATGGGCAGACCGGTGAATTGGGCCACCTTGCGCACCTGTTCGCGCAGCGCATCGTCGCCCGGGCGGTACAACAACTCGAGGGCGATCGCGGCCCGGTCCTGAAACCAGGTCTTCAGCCACATCGCATGGGCGAAGATCTGCTCGAATGGCTGGCCGGACTGCGGGATCAGCAAGGCCAGACAGTCAGGCAGCCCGGCCAGCGTCGGCGCTTCGGGCACCTTGCCTTCGATGTCGCCGGGATAGGCCTTGTACGAACCCTTGGGCGCGCGGCGCCTGGCGACGGTGATCCAGTGCGACAGGTTGCCGTAACCGCGGCGGGTTTGCGCCAGCAGCACCAGACGTGCGTGAGCCTCCCCGTTGTCGGGCGACTGCAGTCGGATCTCGCTGCCGATGATCAAGTGCAGCTGGTGTTGGCGCGCTTCGGCATGGGCACGCACGACACCGGCCAGCGAACATTCATCGGTCAGCGCCAGGGCGCTGTAGCCGAGCGCCGCCGCGCGCGTGATCAGCTCTTCAGGGTGTGAGGCACCGCGAAGAAAGCTGAAATTGCTTCGACAGTGGAGTTCGGCGTAATTCGGGAGCACCAGCACGGCCTGCAACAACCCCCGATCTGCCGATCGGGACTCCGATCAGCCAGGGAGCGACAAATACTGTATTTATATCCAGTATATGCCAGAGATGCTGCGAGGGTGTCCGATGTGATGGGTGGTCAACAGGCCAGCCGGTCGGGCTCGCTGCGGACCAGTTGCTGTCCACGGCTCATCGCAAAGGAAAGTGCGGCATCGGGCGTTGCCCAGCGGTGGCCGCAGGCCAGATTTTCGTCGCGGAAGGCCTCGCGAGGCGTACCCGGTTTGCCACGCCAGCGGTTGACGATCACCGCGGCGATATACCCATCACCCTGCTGTGCTTCGAGTGCACCGGCGAAGATGCGATAGTCACCTTCGTTGCGTTCATCGAAATGCATGCTCACTCTCCTGCTGGAACGTCATCATCAGAAGCAGGATGATGGACCCCATCGCAGTCGCCGTGAATCCACCGTTGGTGGGACGTTCGCCCGAAATCGCCCAAATCGCCCAAATCGCCCAAAAGGACGATCACACGATCGCGAACAGGGTGGTCCCGAAAATGGAAGCCCAAAAACAAAACCCCTTCCGAGCATGACGCTGGAAGGGGCGGGTGACCGGAGTCACCATTTGGAGCTCCCGAGGTAAGTGGTCAGGGGCCCCTGACACGCAGAGACTGCGTCATCAGTTTCGTCTGCTTGACAGACGGCCTCACCTTATTCCAACTGCGCTCGAAGCACAAGCGCGGTTACATCCCGACCGGTGGCGTGGTTTCTCACCGAAATCCAGGATCGATCGCCTCACATAACCGGACACCAGGTGTCAAAATGCGCTGCGGCGGCGGCGTGTCGTTCGTGCCTCGGCCTGAAGCCCGCATCGGCAACATCATTCGATTCGACCTGAACGCGGGCAAGGGGGCCCGCCTCGATGACCGAAGAAGACAAGGGCACAGGCCCGTCCAACCGCGATCCGAGGGCATACGATGCGTCAGCCGACGAGGACGACCAGACCCGAGTCGGAACTCCAAGCATGCTGCGCGCTGCGGCAACGAGCGGAGCCCAAGGCCCGCCATCGGTGATCAATCCGATCACCTCGAGTACCGGTCGGCAGACGACTTTCGGGCCTCCGACCAGCCCGACCTACACCGGCGTCACTCCGGCGCGCGTCATCGGCGAGACCTTGCCCGGCGGCACCCATACCAGCGACGTCACCGTGCAGGAGGTGGGCCGCTACCTGATCAAGGGGTCGATCGGCCGCGGCGGCATGGCGTCGGTATTCCGCGCCCACGACCCAGCCATCGGGCGCGACGTGGCGATCAAGTTTTTGCACGCATCCTTCTGCGCCGACGAGGAGTACCGCGCTCGCTTTCTGCAGGAGGCACGTGCCGCGGGCGGACTGTCGCACCCGAATATCGTGACCGTGCACGATGTCGGCGAGATCGAGGGTCGGCCGTACATGGCGATGGAGCTGCTCGAAGGCGACCCGCTCAACGCTGCGATGACCAACCACACGCCGCTGGCTGTGCGCGACGTCGTGCTGATCGGCATCCAGCTGGCGAAGGCGCTCGGTTACGCACACGACCGCGGCATCGTCCACCGCGACATCAAGCCCGGCAACATCATGCTGCAGCGGCGCAACATGTCGATCAAGGTCACCGACTTCGGCATTGCCCATGTCGATTCGCCCGATTCCGAGCAACGCACCCGCATCGGCGACGTGCTGGGTACACCGCAATACATGTCGCCCGAACAGACGCAAGGGCTCAAGCTCGACGGTCGGTCCGATCTGTTCTCGACCGGCATCCTGCTGTATCAGATGCTTACCGGCAAGCGGCCGTTCCAGGGCGATACGCTGATTGCCGTTGCCGTCAAGATCACCAACGAGTCGCCGGAAGCGATCGAGAAGGTGCGTCCGGGGGTGCCGGCATCGTTGCGCCGGGTAGTCGACCGCTGCCTGGCCAAGGCGCCCGAAAAACGCTACCAGAGCGGCGACGAACTGGCAGAGGCGCTGATCAAGGTACTTGCCGAAATCGACTCCACGACGACCGCCAAGGACACGCCGCGCTTCATCTCGCTGCGCGTCAAATGGGCCGGCATGATGGCCTTGATCGTCGCTGTCGTGATGGCGATCGCAGGCACGGTGATCACCCAGCGACAGTATTCGGCCATGCTGGGCCAGGTGACCGACAACGGCGCCGCGCTGGCCCGTTTCATCGCGGTTCAGAACGCGCAGTCGTTGGGCCTCGAAGAATGGGGCGCCGTCGAAGTGGCGGTCGACAGCATGATGAAGACCGGTGACTTCGCCAGTCTGACGGTGAGTGATCGAACCGGGATCGTACGGGCCGCGAGCCAGCCGGCGTTGGTCGGCAAGCCATTCACTGGCCCGGTCGGCGAAGCGATCGGCAAGACCAGCAGCGGGATACCTCTCACGCGCTATTCGATCAACGACGAAACCGTACTGGGGCTGGAAACGCCGATCACCTTTTCCGGCATCCCGGTCGGCAAGTTGTGGCTGGCATTGCCCGAAAAACCGCTCAAGCAGGTGGCCCAGTTGTCGATCAGCCTGATGGTGGCGCTGCTGGTAATCACCGTACTGGCGGTGGCCACCGCGATGTTTTTCGTCGCGAACTGGTTCGCCCGGCCGATCAAGCTGGTCGGCGAATCGATGGGGGAGATCGCCAAGGGCCGCTTCGACCACCGCATCGCCGAGTCACGCAAGGACGAGTTCGGCCGCTTGTACGGTGCCTTCGATAAGATGGCCGAGGCCCTGCAGCGGGCTCAGAAGGAAGGCGAGGCGCCACAACCGGCAACCATCTTGCCGCGACCGGCAAAAACTTGATTCGAGCAACGGGAGCAAGCCATGCACCGCATGATCGACGCTGGCCAGACATGGGCCGGCAAAACAAGTCTCGTGGCCTTGGTTGGCCTGCTCGCCGCCTGCGCGTCACCACCGGAAGCGCCGACAGCCACACCGCGTCAGGCGCCAGGGCAGGCGCCCTATATCAAGGCAGACAACGCCTTGAAGCCCGGGATTCTCGGCCGCAATGATCGATTGATCGTCTACCAGCCGCGCGCCGGCGAAACCTTCAAATCCATCGCCGCACAACTGCTTGGCGGCGAAGATCAGGATTGGAAAATCGCCGAAGCCAACGGCATCAGCCAACCGCAGCCCGGACAACCGCTTATCGTGCCGTTGAAGGCTCTGAACCCGACCGGCGTCCATGCCGACCGCTACCAGACGGTTCCAATCCTGTGCTACCACCGCTTTGGTGGAGCCGCTGGCAAGATGTCGGTATCGACCGAGAATTTTGCCGCTCAGCTTGACTGGCTGGCGCGCAACGACTACCGCGTCATCCGCCTGTCGCAACTGACCGGCTTTCTGCAAGGCCGCGAAGCGCTGCCGCAGCGCTCCGTGGTGATCACCATAGACGACGGCTACGAGTCGACCTATCGCCACGCCTTGCCGGCGTTGCGCAAGCACAATTTCCCGGCGACCTTGTTCGTTTACACCGATTTCGTCGGCGCTGGCGATGCAGTGAGCTGGACTCAGATGCAGGAACTCGCCAAGTCCGGTCTGATCGACATCCAGCCGCATTCAAAAACGCACCGCAACCTGATCGAACGCGGAGCCGGTGAGGACGACACGCGTTACCGTCAGTCCATTGAAAACGAAATCCGGATCCCGCGCGAATTGCTGGAGAAGCGGCTGCAGGTCCAGGTCGAGCAATACGCCTATCCCTACGGCGACGCCAACGACATCGTGCTTGAGGCGTTGAACCGCCATCAGTACAAACTGGCCGTGACGGTGAACCCGGGTGGCAACGGCTTCTTCGCGCAGCCTTTGATGTTGCGTCGGACGATGATTTTCGGCGACCACGATCTCGAGGCATTCAAGGCCAAGTTGCAGATCAGCCGGCCGGTGTCGCAATGAGCAAGCGTCTGCGTCTCGGCATCACCGCTGGGTGCCTGCTGTTGCAAGCCTGCGGCAGCACACCATTGCCGCCACCGATCGAATTCGTCGAGCCGGCGCCGATCGTCGTGCTGCCCCCGGAGCCAACTTCATACGAAATCGGCCAGCGCGCGCGGGCTGTCGAGCTCGAACGCCAGGGCCAGCTCGCCGAGGCGGTCTTGATATGGGAAGTGCTGACGGCGGTGCGACCGCGCCACGATGACTATCGCGAACACTGGAACGAGGCCAAGCGCAAAGCCGCCGCGGCGGCCGCAGACCGCGTGCAACGAGGCGACCAGGCGGTCGCACGGGGCCAACTCGACACTGCAGCGGCCCACTACTTTGCCGCGTTGGCGCTGCAGCCCGATCAGCACAAAGCGGCCGAAGCACTGCGCGGCATCGAGCGTGAACGCGTGCGCCGCAACAACCTGGGCAAGCTGTCTCGCCATACCTTGACCCGCAAGGCGATGGCCGATGCGGAGATGTCTCCGCCGCCACCCGCCGCCAAGACAGGTGCCGACAGGCCGACCGAAATTACACCCGTGGTCAGTGCCACACGCGACATCGACAAGACAGCGACTAAATCCTCGCAGCGCATCGCATCACAAGACCGCGTCGAAGTCGAGCATGCCTCGCTGCTGGCCAGCCAGGGCGAATACGACGAAGCCATCACGATGCTGGATACGTGGCTGGCAGGCAATGGTCGCGACGAAGCGGCCCGCACACTGCTTGCGGATGTCCTGTATCAAAAAGCCGAAAGTGTCGCGGGCACGAATCCGGGATCGGCGATTGCCTTGCTCGAACGAAGCAGCCAGTTGAACCTAAAACATCCGCGGGCCGCGCAGCGGCTCAAGCAGTTGAAGTCGACCACGAATCAGGCCACGCGCAAATGAGCGTGGCGAGATTGGAGTAGCCGAGGTTTAGCCGGGGCGATGAAAGCGGACGGCGAACGGCGCGACGCACCTCGCCCGCGCCCCGTCTATTTGCCAATGCCCTTCAAGCGTTCGCGCAGCGTGATGGCGCGCTGGCGCTCGAGCTTGGCGGTGTCGTTGGAAGGATCGATGTCGAGCACCCGATCCCAGTTCTTGATCGACCCGTCGAGATCCTGGCGAGCCATCGATGCACGAGCAGCCTGGGTATGGCTGGTGACCACCCGGCGGCGCACGGCCGCAGCCTTGCCAGTCGCTTCGGGCTGGCCGAGACTGGCGGCCCGGTTGTATTCGCTCAGCGCGCGGTCGAGATCACCGGCTTTCTCGGCGGCTTCGGCGCTGCGCATCGCCTTGACGCCAGCCGACGGCTCGGCAGGTGGCGGTGGGGCGGCCGGCGGCGGCGCGGGTGCGGGTGCGGGGCTCGGTGCGGCCGGCGCGGGCGCGGGTGGCGGTGGGGGCGCCGCGGAACGTGGCGGTGGCGGCGGATCACGGTCGGCTCCGGCCGGCGGCGCCTTGCCGGGAATCTTCAAGACCTGGCCGGCAGCAACCAGGCGGGGTACCTTGATATCGTTGTAACGGGCCAGGATGTAGAACGAGAAGATGTCACCCAGAAAACGTCCGGCGATGCGCGACAAGGTATCAGACGATCGCACGGTGTAGGAGAACGAGTCTCGCCCGAGCGCCTCGATCGGATCAGCACTGATCTGCTTCGACAGGCTGAGCGCCAGCTTGCTGTTCGGGTCGACTGCCAATGCAGAGTCCAGTTCGGCCTTGGCCTGGTCCTCGTTGCCGGATTCGAGCGCTTCGACTGCCGTCAGCGCAATCTTGTACGCCTGCTGTTGCAATGCCGCTGAAACAGGGGGCGACGGTGCGGGCGGTGGGGTCGGAACAGGCGCTGGCACCACCACCGGCGCAGCGGCGGGAGCGGGCCGGCTTTGCGGCATCGGCGCGGCCGGCGCAGCAGTCGGACCGTCGGTCGGCGGAACCGCGCAACCCGCCAACACGCCGGCGCTGGCGAACAGGGCTGCAAATCGCATGGCTGACTTCACGGACATGAGAGGCCTTGGTTGGGCGTGGACGGATACGCTGAAGGTCGGGCCGCAACCGGCCGATGGCGCGGAACCGGTCACGGTTCTAAGGAATCTGCATGGCACCCGCGCAGCCGATACGGGTCAACCCAGAACGCGATCTGCGATTATCGACCGGATGTCGAACCTGAAACAAGTCTGATACACCCCGCCCAGCGACCACACCGCCCGCCACCTACACTGCGTTGATGAATTTTTCGATCTCGTTTCCTCGCTGGCTGACGGCCTTGGCGATGCTGATTTGCCTGCCCGGGGCTGCCAGCGCCCAGATGACTTTTTCGCAGTGCATCGACTCCCTGCAACGTGAACTGCCACGCTACCCGAAGGTGCGAGCCGAGACCTTCAGCACCTTCACGCGCGAAGCGCAGGATCTGCGCCCGCCGATCGAAAAGGCCAGCAGCAGTCAACCCGAGTTCGAATTGCAGATTTGGGACTACCTGGCCCGGTTGGTTGACACGCAACGAATCACCGACGGCCAAGCTGTACTAGCTCGCCAATCCCATGTGCTGGACCGCATTGCGGGCAAATATGGTGTCGACCCGGCCACTGTTGTCGCAGTCCTCGGCGTAGAGAGCGACTTCGGGCGCCTGCAAGGTCGCCACAAAGTCGTTGACGCGACGCTGAGTCGAGCCTGCCTGAAACTGTCGAACCGGGAACGAAAGGCCCATTTTTTCGCAGCCCTGTGGCTGGCACAGCAGGGCTTTGTCAAGCCTGACGATTTTCGAGGATCGTGGGCCGGCGCCTTCGGAATGACCCAGTTCATGCCGGGCACGCACATCCAGTTCATGGCCGATGGCGACGACGATGGCGTCGTCGACACCTTGGGCAACATGCCAGACGCATTGGCAACGACCGCCAACTATCTGAAGAACCTCGGCTGGACCGACGGTCTGCCGTGGGCGATCGAGGTCACGGCTCCATCCGCAGTCACGCGCCAGCAAAACAGCAGCGGGCGGGAGCATGGCTGCCTCGGCAATGCGCGGCCGGCTGGCAAGTGCCGAAGTCTTGCGGATTGGGCCGAGATCGGCGTGCGTCGCGTCGACGGCAAACCGCCATCGGATCGCCAGGCCCGGTGGCCCGGCTTGGGGTCGTCGACCGCTGCAGCATTGCTGGCGCCTGCCGGACCCGATGGACCAGCCTGGTTGGTGACGAAAAACTTTCACGCAATCTGGCAATACAACCGCGCCGATTCTTATGCCTTGGCAATCGGGCAACTGTCGGCAGCGCTGCGCGGCGATCCGACGCAACAAACGCCATGGTCGAGTCCCGAGGCAGGACTCGCGTTGTCGCGGGCCGGATTCTCACAATTGCAGGCACTGCTGCGCTCGGCCGGACAGTGTGCCGTGGTGGTCGACGGTTTCGACGGACCAACCACTCGCGAAGCCATCCGCACCGAAGAACGACGCCGCGGCTGGACCGAAACCGGCCGGCCAACGACCAGCCTGCTCGAGAGGCTGCGCGCTGAACCCGCTCAGCCACCCCAACCGTGCGCCAGCTAGCCCGCCACGCAGGCATCGATTAAAAAGGTGTGGGCAGCCACAGCCCGGAAAAGTCGATCCGCCCTGCTTCTGTTGCTCCACTCGTACTAAAACTAAATAGCCGGGCTTTTCAGCATGCCACGGTAGACCCCGGGTTCGGAGTCTGCAATTTCGACCGCGTTCGCACCACGGCGAAAGAACTCGGCCGACGCGGCTCCGCCGATCACCGCATAGCCGTAACCCACGCTGCGCATGTCGTCGAGACAGGCGCGCAACAGGCGCTGCCCGATTCCTCGACTGCGTTCTTCCTGCGCAACGCCGATCGGCCCGAACATGCCGCGCAGCGTCGCGTCGTAACAGGCAAAGCCGAGCAGTTCGGCCTGGCGGATCGCAACGAATGCGCTGACCGGCCGGTTTGCCAATGCGGCCTGCGCCTCGGACGCCCAGGCATCACCGAACTGCTCGAGCACCCAGGCAATGGCGACGCGGTGTTCAGCTCCGATCGGCTTTCGAATGACGGGACCGTCGTCGACGTTCTCCAGCTCGGAAATTGGCGGCAGGTCGTACAGCTTGACCAGCATGTCGCTCATCGCGCTGCCATGACCTCGTCGAGCAGGGATTGAACCCGGGCCGTGACCTGCGGATCCATCGCGATGCTGC
>JBBRID010000122.1:0-9480 GCA_038221635.1 Burkholderiales bacterium | reverse complement strand
TCAATGGCGAGAGTTTCTTGTATCTGGGAAGTGCCTATCGGCTGCTGCTGGTGGCCGAGCAGGACGAAACCGTCAAACTGAAGGACGGGCGGTTTTGCCTGCTGCGCAGCGCGATCGATGCCGGCGGGAAGGCGGCCGCCCAGGATGCATTCAGAGATTTTTACGTGGCGCGAGGCCGGGTCCGCCTGACCCAACGCGTAGCGCATTTCGCACCGCGGGTCGGCGTGCTGCCCGGTCCGGTTCACGTCAAGGAGCTTGGCTATCGCTGGGCGAGCAGCCTCATCGGCGGCGGACTGCACTTTCACTGGAAATGCCTGATGGCGCCTGCGAAGATCATCGACTACATCGTCGTCCACGAGCTGTGTCATCTGCATCATCGGGACCACACCGATCTTTTCTGGAATGAGGTCGACAAGGTGATGCCCGACTTCCGTGCCCGCAAGGACTGGCTGCGGCAGCGTGGGGCTGAGAAGGATCTCTAGACCCTGATCGGTGCCGTTGCTGGAAATGCCGTGCTGACGCCCCTTTGGATGTGCCAGGCCAACATCTCTGGCAGTATGGATTTCTGCTGACTTGAATTGACTCGCCTTGAATCAACATTTTCGGGCTGCCGTGGCCGTGGCCTTGTTCCAGATTGCGGTCGGCTGGTTAGCGCCTTTCGCGGTTCACGCCCAAGCAGGCGGTGCTGCCGTGCCGACACAGGCCCCCAAATGCCCGCCGCTTCTGCAGCGGACCTTCGATCGCCTGCAGGACGAAAAACCGCAGTCGCTGTGTCAATACGCCGGCAAGGTGCTGCTGGTCGTCAATACCGCCAGCTACTGCGGCTTCACGTCTCAGTACGAAGGGCTGGAAGCCTTGCATGCGAAATATTCGGCGCGTGGGCTGGTCGTGCTGGGTTTTCCGAGCAACGATTTTGGTCAGCAGGAGCCGGGCGACGGTAAGCAGATTGCCGAGTTCTGCTTCAACACCTACGGCGTGCAGTTTCCGATGTTCAGCAAAAGCGTCGTGAAAGGTCGGCAGGCGAACCCGCTGTTCGCCGAACTCGCCAAGGCTACCGGCAGCGCGCCGGGCTGGAACTTCCACAAATACCTGGTCGACCGGCGCGGCAAACCGATTGCCAGTTTCAACAGCGAAACCGTACCCGCGGCGGCGCCGCTGGTGGCCGCCATCGAGCAAGCGCTGGCTGCGAAGTAGGGCACAGGCAGCGCTTGCAGTCGGCGGCCGGCTACAGTCGACGCATGACCTACGAACTGCACTATTGGCCGACGATCCAGGGCCGGGGCGAATTTGTCCGGCTCGCACTCGAGGCCGCTGGCGCACCTTATGTCGATGTGGCCCGTGCGGCGGGCGACGAACAGCAGGGCATGGCGGAGATGCAGCGCTGCATGCAGAAAGACACCTTGCCGTATCCGCCGTTTGCGCCGCCGTTTCTGAAAGACGGCAAGTTGTGGGTGGCGCAGACCGCCGCCATCCTGCACCATTTGGGGCCTGCGCTCAAATTGGTGGCGCGCAGCGAGCAGTCGCGGGTCTGGACGCTGCAGATCCAGCTGACGATCGCCGACATTGTGGCCGAGGCGCACGATACCCATCACCCGCTCGGCAGCGGCCTCTATTACGACGATCAGAAGCCCGAGGCCTTGCGGCGCGCGAAGGGTTTCTGCGCCGAGCGGATCCCCAAGTTCATGACCTGGTTCGAGAACATTCTGCAGTGCAATCCGGCCGGCTCGCGGCACATGGTCGCCGGCAAGCTCAGTTATGCCGACCTGTCGCTGTTCCAGTTGATCGAGGGGCTGTCGTACGCCTTTCCAACCGCGGCCAGGAAGGCGCTGGACAAGGCGCCGATGCTCAGGCAGCTGCATCAGCGGGTCGCGAAACTGCCCCGGGTTGCCGCCTATCTGCGCAGCGAGCGGCGCATCGCGTTCAACGAGGATGGCATCTTCCGCCGCTATCCCGAGCTGGATCTTCCGTAGTGACGTTCAAATCAGCCAACGCCCCCGCATGCTTGTGCGGACAATAGGCTGAGCCGCGACAGCCCGCCGGCGCCAGCAGAAAGCAGACAACGACATGCCGATCCAGTGGTTCCCGGGCCACATGCACTCGACCAAGAAGGCCATTCTCGAGCGCCTGCCCGACATCGATGTGGTGATCGAGATGCTCGATGCCCGCCTGCCGGGGTCCAGCGCCAACCCGCTGCTCGCCGAGCTGACGCAAGGCAAGCCGGCGTTGAAGATTCTCAACAAGCAGGATCTCGCCGATGCGTCGTGTACCGAGGCCTGGCTTGCGCACTACCAGGCGCAGACCGGCACGCGGGCGATCGCGCTGGATGCGGGTAGCGCAGCTCCGGCCCGCCAATTGATTGCCGCCTGCCGCGAGCTGGCACCGCTGCGTGGCGGCATGGTGAAGCCGCTGCGGGTGTTGATCTGCGGCATCCCGAATGTCGGCAAGTCGACGCTGATCAACACGCTGGCCGGCCAGCGCCGCGCGCACACGGGGGACGAACCGGGCATCACCAAGCGCGAGCAGAAGATCGTGCTCGAAGACGACTTCTATCTGTTCG
Source organism: Burkholderiales bacterium (assembly GCA_038221635.1). Classification (GTDB taxonomy): domain Bacteria; phylum Pseudomonadota; class Gammaproteobacteria; order Burkholderiales; family Burkholderiaceae_C; genus Ideonella_A. Next base: position 6,923 of record JBBRID010000122.1, on the reverse strand, counting down.
ACACCCCCGGCATGTTGTGGCCGCGGATCATCGTGGAACAGAGCGGCTACAACCTGGCGGCCAGTGGTGGCATCGGCCGCAATGCCTATGACGAAGAAGAAGTCGCGCTCGAATTGCTCGAGGTCGTGCGCGGCCGTTATGCCGATCGATTGCAGGCGCGCTACAAACTGGCTGATTGCTCGACCGCCAGCGGCCCGGCTGGCGAGAGCCTGCTCGCCGATATCGGCCGCAAGCGCGGCGGCCTGAGGGCCGGCGGGCAAGTGGACATGCAGAAAGCCGCGGAGATCGTGATCAATGATTTTCGCAGTGGCGCCTGGGGCCGCATCACGCTGGAAATGCCCGACGATTTTGCGCAATGGCTGGCGCTCGGACTGCTGCGCGAGGCCGAACGCAAAGCCAAACGCAAGAAGAAAAATCAGCCGGCGTCAGCCGACGAGGCTGAGGCCGATGATTGAACGGCGGGCTGTTGGCCACCACGCGCCCGTGATCCGAAACGAGAGGGAGTCCGCAGATGCAAAACCAACGTGAAACGCCTCAGCAGCGGCCATACCTCGGTGCCGATGTCGTGCTCGATTCGCCGGCGTTCGTTCATCCCAGCGCCTGCCTGTACGGCAGGATTCATGTCGGCGTCGGCGTGTCGATCTGGCCCAATGTCGTGATGCGCAGCGAGATGCACGAGATTCGCATCGGCGCGCGCAGCAACATCCAGGACTTCGTGATGATCCATGTCGGCTATTCGACACCGACCATCATCGGTGAAGATTGTTCGGTCACTCATCACGCGACGCTGCATGGCTGCGAGGTCGGCGATCGTTGCCTGATCGGTATCAACGCCACGCTGATGGACGGGGTGCGGATCGGCGCCAATTCGATCGTCGCCGGCCACACCATCGTGACCGAGGGCCAGGTGTTTCCCGACAATTCGATCATTGCCGGCGTACCGGGCAAGCGGGTCGCAACGCGCGACAGCTCGGCCGCCAACCTGATGAACGCGCGTTTCTACGAGCAGATTGCGGCTTGCTATGCCCAGGGCAGGGATCGGCTGTCAGCCGAACAGGTGCAGGAATGGATCGCTACCTGGCGAGGTTCGATGGACAACAGTTGAACCGCCAAGCTGCTGTCAGCGCAACACATCGTGCAGCGACATCCCGGGCAGCAGCCCCAGCCGGGCGGCCAGCGGATTGATAAACGACAACACCCCATGGGCCCACGCATCCATCGCATCGCCAATGCGCGCGCTGTGGTGCGCCACCGCGGCAGCAGCGCGGCCTTGCCGCAGCAACAGGTTCAGCGCCTCGATGCCGGCCTGATCCTTGCCGATGCCGGCATCGTTGAAGACCACCAGCGCCATCGGATGCTGCAGCGCAAAACTCGCCGAGCTGCGCCCGCCGTGCGAGCCGGTGATCACGATGGCACCGGCGTCGCTCGCGACGAGTTGCGTGATGCTGTCGACCAGCAACACGCGATGCCCGTGTTTTCCATCGGCCAGCCATTGCCTGCGCGGCGCTGTGAGCGCTTCGTGTTGATTCGTCATCGCGATTTCGGCCGAGCCGGCTGACGGATCGGCAGCTGTTCGGCGACGATTGTGGACCCTGTGCGGGCTGCGGTGCGGCGCGATCGGGCTCAGCGGCCGCCCGGCAGCGCGTAGGCGATCACCGAATCGCCGGCCTTGGTGCCGAGCGAGCCGTGGCCCCCTGCAATGACCAGCAGATATTGCCGGCCGTCGGCGCCGAGGTAGGTCATCGGCGTCGCCTGGCCGCCGGCCGGCAAGCGGCTTCTCCACAATTCGCGTCCGCTGGATACGTCGTAGCCACGCACGAAATAGTCGAGCGTGCCCGACAGGAAGGCGACGCCGCCAGCGGTCACGATCGGACCGCCCAGGCTCGGCACGCCCATGCGGAACGGCAATGGCAGCGGCGACAGATCGCGCACCGTGCCGTTGCGGTGTTGCCAGGCAATCTTGCCGGTTTCAAGGTCAGCGCCTGCAACCATCCCCCAGGGCGGCTCCTGGCAGGGAATGCCCAGCGGCGACGTGAACGGATGCAACTCGGCTGCGAACGGTGCGCCGAAGTTTTCGTTCAGCGCCGGCAGGCTGCCTTTGGGCGGATTGTCCTTGTTGATCACCAGCGAGCTGTCGTTCGGGCGCGGAATCAGCCGCGAAACGAATGCCAATCGTGCTGGCGTCGTGAAGACGATCTCGCGCATCGGATCGATCGCCACGCCGCCCCAGTTGAAGACGCCGAAATTACCAGGGTAGACCAGCGAACCGCGGGTAGACGGGGGCGTGAAGCGGCCTTCGTAGCGCAGGCGATGGAACGCCACCCGGCACCAGAGCTGGTCGAACATGGTCGCGCCCCACATGTCGCGTTCGCGCAATCTCGGAGGGTCGAACGACAGCGCGGACTTCGGCTGGCTCGGTGCCGTGAAGTCGCCTTTCGAGGCACCTTGCGGCGCAGCGACTTCCTCGATCGGCAGCAGCGGCTTGCCGGTGCGTCGGTCCAGTACGAACAGCTCGCCCTGCTTGGTCGGCTGGACCAATGCCGGAACCCGCTCGCCGCCGATCGTCAGATCGACCAGACCGGGTTGCGACGGCACGTCGTAGTCCCACAGGTCGTGGTGAACGGTCTGGTAGACCCAACGCAAGCGGCCGGTCCCGAGATCGAGTGCGACCACGGCCGACGAGAAGCGCTCGACCGCAGGGCTGCGGTTGCCGCCCCATTGATCGGGCGGCTGGTTGCCCAGTGGAACGTAGACCATGCCAAGTTCTTCATCGACACTCGAGATCGACCAGCTGTTCGGCGAATTGACCGTGTAGGTCTGGCCGTCCGCAATCGGCGCGGTGTCGTCGGGATTGCCGGAATCCCAGTTCCAGACCAGGCCGCCGGTTTCGACGTCGTAGGCGCGGATCACGCCCGATTGCTCGTGGGTCGACACATTGTCGAGCACCGTTCCGCCGACGATCACCAGCCCGCGGGTGACGACCGGCGGACTGGTCGAGTAGTACGCGCCAGGCCGGACATTCGGCATGTTGTTCCACAAATCGATCTGGCCGCTGCCGCCGCCGAACCGTTTGCAGACCGATCCGGTCTCGGGGTCGAGTGCGATCAGACGACCATCGGCAGTCGGCATGAACAGCTTGGACTTGCAGTCGGCGGTTGCCGTTGCGCCACCGGTTGCGGCAACCGGCAGATCGACCGCGGCGGACGTCTGCGGCGCCGCTGCCGCCAAGGCATCCAGAGCAGGCTCCGCGCTGCGCTGCAATGGTGACTGATAGCCCAGGCCACGACAGGTCAGGTGCTGTAGCGCAAGCTTGTCGCGGATCTTCGGATCGAAGCGCCAGAGTTGCTGGCCGCTCGTCGCGTCCAGCGCGATCACGAACTGGTGTGGTGTGCAAAGGAATAGCTTGTTGCCGATCTTCAGCGGGGTGACCTCGAAGGTGGTCTCGACCGGGTCGCCAGGCTGGCCGCGCAGGTCACCGGTATGAAAATGCCAGGCCGGCGCGAGGCGGTCGATGTTGTCCGCAGTAATCTGGTCCAACGGTGAATAACGCTGGCCGAATCCGGTCCGGCCATAGGCGTGCCATTCACCCGGCGCGACGCCTCGAATCGGTTCTCCCCGGGCAACCAAACCGCCTTGCGAGACCGGCAATGCGCCCTCTAAATCGTGCGGGTCGTGAAACCAGGAGGCAACCGCAACGGCAAGCGAGGTGAGCAGCGTTACGGACAACAGCAAGCCGCCGCCGCGACGCGCCGATGCATGGCGAACCGGCGTTCCCAACGCCTGCGTGACCCAGGGAAGCAACAACAGCAGCCCCAGAACGAACAGAAGATCCAGCCGGGCCGCCAAAGGCCACCAGTCGAGACCGGCTTCCCACAAGCTCCAGACGAGACTCGACAACAACAGCAGCGCAAAGACCCAGAGTGCTGCCGCCTGGCCCCCACGCAACATCAATCCAGTCAATAACAGACCCAGCGCTGCCACCAGGTAATACGCGCTGCCACCCAATGTCAGCAGCCAGATGCCACCTGCGGCCAGTGGCAGCGACAGCACGATGAAGACAATTGCCAGAAAAGAAGCAAAGCGATGATGATGCGTCGTAGGGGTAGTCGGCATGCGGCTCATTGGTTTGGGAGCGAGGAATGAGCATGGCGCCGGATGCCAACGCCAAGGGTGTATTCAACCGTAACCAAATGAATGCGAGGACGATGTCGGACGATCAGGAGCCGACCTGTAGGAGAAGGCCGGAGGGCTCAGTTCTCGCGCGCGGCGCGTCCATGCGTCCGGCAATGGCCACGCAACTCGGCACGACTGCTCCAGCCTTTAAACTCGACACCCCTCCAGCCTCGCGCTGGCACCGGAGTTTTCTTTATGTCTGATGCGGTATCCACTCGGCAGCCGGCGGTCGTGCTGCTCAGTGGCGGGCTCGATTCGTCCACGGTTCTGGCAATCGCCCGCGAGCGCGGCTTCGAGCCTTTTGCGCTGAGTTTTTCTTATGGGCAGCGCCACGTTCATGAGTTGGCCGCTGCCGAGGCGGTGGCACGCGCGCAGGGTGCTGCCAAACACGTGGTGGCGAAGATCGATTTGCGTGAATTTGGCGGCTCGGCGTTGACCGCCGACATCGACGTGCCGAAAGGCCGTTCCGCCGACGACATGTCGCATGGCATACCGATCACCTACGTGCCGGCGCGCAACACCGTGTTCCTCAGTTTCGCCTTGGCCTGGGCCGAGACACTGGGCGCGTCGGACATCTTCATCGGCGTCAACGCGCTCGATTACTCGGGTTATCCGGATTGCCGGCCCGAGTACATCGAGGCGTTCGAGGCGATGGCCAATCTGGCGACCAAGGCCGGTGTCGAAGGCGCGCAGAAGCTCAAGATTCATGCGCCGCTGATGCAGCTGAACAAGGCGCAGATCGTGCAGGAAGGGTTGCGGCTCGGTGTCGACTACGCGCAGACCAGCAGCTGCTACGACCCGGCGGCCGATGGCCGACCCTGCGGTGCTTGCGACTCGTGTGTGTTGCGCGCCAAGGGTTTTGCCGAGGCCGGTATCGCCGACCCGCTGTATGTCCGTTTCGGAATGGCCTGAGCATGAAAGTCCAGACCTTGCACGCTGCATCGGCGGGTTTCGAAGCCGCCCGGCATGTGGATATCTTGCCCGAGGGCCATCGATCGAGGCGGATGCATGGCCACAGCTTTCTTGCCAAGCTGCGCTGCGCTTTGCCGGATGGCTGGGCGTCATTTCCGGGCGGCGAGATCGAGCGGCTTCGCGACGAATTGCAGGCGCGCATTGCCCGGCTCGACTATCGCTTGCTGAACGACCAGATTGCGCAGCCGACCGACGAGAACCTGGCGCGTTGGGTCAGCCAGCAGATCGACGTACCCGGAGTCGAGCAGGTCGGCATTCAAAGCACCGCCCATGAAGGTGTCGATCTCGACCTCGCCGGGCACGCCCATGTCTGGCGGCGCTACATCTTCCAGTCTGCGCACCGGCTGCCGAACGTGCCACCCGGCCATCAATGCGGGCGCATGCACGGCCATGGATTCGAGGTGATCGTGCATGCCAACCAGAATGTCGGCAACCGCGACCTGAGCATCGACTACGACCACCTCGATGCGCTCTGGGCGCCGCTGCACCGCGAACTGCACCACGCCTGCCTGAATGATCTGCCGGGCCTGGCCAATCCCACCAGCGAGATGTTGTCGAGCTGGCTGTGGCAGCGCCTGCAGCCGCAACTGCCCGAATTGTCGTGGATCACCGTCTACGAAACCGGCTCCTGTGGCGCCAATTTCGATGGCCGGCAATACAGGATCTGGAAGGAGCTGACCCTCGACAGCGCGCTGCGCCTTAAGCGCGCACCCGACGGCAGTGCGCTGCACCGTATCCACGGCCACACCTACACCTTGCGCCTCCACTTGTCTGCACCGCTTGACCAGGTAATGGGGTGGACCGTCGACTTCGGCGACGTGAAGGAGATCTTCAAGCCGATTTTCGCAGCGCTGGACCATCAGCCGCTGCACGAGATTGCCGACCTCGACGATTGCGATACGGCCAGCATTGCGCGCTGGATTCTGCTGAAGGCACGCGAGCGGCTGCCGCAACTGGACCGGGTCGACCTGTACGAAACGCGCGGCTGCGGTGCGATCGTCAGCATCGGCGCCGATGGACCGGCCTTGCCGATCTGACCATGACCTACACCGTCAAGGAGATCTACTACACCCTGCAAGGCGAAGGCGGGCAGGCCGGGCGCGCAGCGGTGTTCTGCCGCTTTGCCGGTTGCAACCTGTGGAGCGGCCGTGAGCAGGATCGCGCCGACGCGGTGTGCAATTTCTGCGATACGGATTTCATCGGCACCGACGGCCCGGGTGGTGGCAAGTTCAAGTCTGCGCAGGCGCTGGCTGAAGCGGTTGCCGGCCATTGGCCGACGGGCCAGCGCGGCAAGCCGCTGGTGGTGTTTACTGGCGGTGAGCCGCTGCTGCAACTCGACGAGGCGGCTGTCGATGCACTGCATGCGGTCGGCTTCGAAATCGCCGTCGAGACCAATGGCACCCAGCCGGCACCGAAAGGCCTCGACTGGATCTGCGTCAGCCCGAAGGCCAATGCCGAGCTGGTGCTGACCAGCGGCAGCGAACTGAAGCTGGTCTATCCGCAAAAAACAGCGATGCCCGAGCGCTTCGTCGATCTCGCGTTCGACCACTTCTTCCTGCAACCGATGGATGGCATCGAGGGCCGGCGCAACACGCGCAGTGCGGTCGAGTATTGCCTGGCGCATCCGCAATGGCGGCTGAGCATCCAGACCCACAAGGTGATCGGGATTGCGTGAATGGGTTGGAAGCGGGGGGGGTGGGCCGCCGGCAAAAAAAACCGCCGGTGGGTGGTTGGGGGGGGGGGGGGGACACCCCCGGGGGGGGGGCCCAAGTCCCCCC
>JBBRID010000121.1:0-9517 GCA_038221635.1 Burkholderiales bacterium | reverse complement strand
GACTCCGATTGCGCCAACTCGCCGGCATCGGATTCGCTGGCGTTGGATTCGACCCACCATTGCAGAAGCAAGGCCAGACCCAAGGGTCCGAGATAGTAAAACGCCCGGTACAACAGAAGTGCACCTATCAGTTGGGAGCTCGAGGCCTGCGATCCGAGCAGGCCGACAAACACGGCTTCGAATACGCCGAGACCGGCCGGCACGCGAATGATCAGGCCCGCCACAGCACCGATCAGCAGGGTTTGCAAGACCGGAAAGTAAGGGATGTCACCGCCCAGCAACACATAGACAATGCCGCCCATCAGGCTCCAGTTGATCGCCGAAACGAGAAACTGCAACGCGGCGATTCGCCCGTCGGGCAAGCTGATGGTCGACTCACCGAACTGCCACTCGCGGCGCTTTGAGAATACACAGGCCAGCTGCCAAGCCGCCGCCAATCCGAGCATCACCATGCCGGCCAGGCGCATGGTGCCGCCCGATATCAACCAGTCAGCAGGCAACTCCGGCGGGCTCAGGGTCAGCAGCACACCGCCGAGCAGCAGAAAACCCAGCCAGTTGGTGAGCATGCTGATTGCGATCACCGTCGTCGTCATTTCAGCCTGCAGCCCCTGACGCGCGTACAGGCGATAGCGGAATCCGAGCCCGCCAATCAGAATGCCCACATTCAGGTTGAAGACGTAGCTGACGAAGGTCGTGGCCATCACCTTCAGCGTGGGCAATTTGTGCCCGGTGACACGACGCCCGAACAGGTCGAAGCTGCTGTAGACGGCGTGGCTGGCCAGCGCCAGCAAACCGGCAATGAGCAGGGTCAAGGCCGTTTGCTGCCGCATCGACTGACCGACCTTGCTCCATTCGATCTTGGATCCCTGGTGGATCAACAAACCGGCGACCAGCAGAAAGAAAACCAGCACCAATACACGTTTGGTCCACGGCCACCAGGGCTTGCTCTGGATCGCACGGATCCGGTCAATCCAGGAACCACGGCGCTCAGCACCAGGGCCCGAAGAAGTTTGCTGATCACGGCTCATCTGGAATCCTTAGAGCTGCACCGGTGCAGCCGCGCCTCGGCCAAAGGCCGGGAGCATCGGTGCCCAACGCGGGAAGTGCCGCAAGAAATGGAAGACCAGCATGTTGCGAAAGACGGTCCAACGGCTCGACGGCTCGAGCTGATCGGCCTGGATGCTGCGACATTCGTTGTCGAGCAGGTATTGCAGGCGTTCGGTCAGGCCCCGATTGAACTCGCGGTCACGGATCACCAGATTGGCTTCAAGGTTCAATGAAAGGCTCAGCGGATCGAGGTTGCTTGAACCGACAGTGGCCCACTCGTCGTCGACCACGGCGACCTTGCCGTGCAGTGGCCTTGGGCAGTATTCATGGATTTGCACACCGGCGCGGATCAGGTTTTCGTACAACGTGGAGGCAGCCTGCTTGACGATCGGCATGTCCGGCTCGCCTTGCAGAATCAACACCACCTCGACGCCGCGCCGCGCGGCTTTTCGCAATTCGCGTATGAACCGGTAGCCCGGGAAGAAGTAGGCATTGGCAATGATCACGCGATGCCGTGCGGAACGCAGCGCGAGCCGGTATTGATGCTCGATGTCGTCGCGGTGATGACGGTTGTCACGCGTGATGAACAGCACCTGGGCACTCCCCGCTGCTGCCGGCGTGGCGACTACAGGGCGCCTCAGCCAACGCCGACTCGGCTGCACGACACGCGCTGCCGCGCGGGCGAACTGATGCATGATGCCGATCACCGGTCCTTCGACCTCGACCGAATAGTCCTGCTTGGCCTGCGGACCGAAATCAGCCAGATGATCGGCCGAAAAATTGATGCCGCCAATGAAGGCGCGCTCGCAATCGATGACGATCAGCTTGCGGTGCAGACGGCGCAGCACGTTCAGGCGCAAACCGAACAGCCGCGGCATCGGATCGAACGATCGAAAGCGCACGCCGGCTTCCGTCAGGCTGCCGACGAATTGCGCCGACAAGTCGGGCGAGCCATAGCCATCGACCATGATGCTGACCTGCACGCCGCGCTTGGCAGCTGCCAGCAGCGCCTCGTGCAATTGTTTGCCGACCTTGTCCTCGAACAGGATGAAGGTTTCGAGCAGGATCTCTTTCTTCGCGGCGGCGATGGCGTCGCACACCCGCGGAAAGAAGGCCTCACCGTTTTCGAGCAACGTGACCTTGTTGCCGGCTGACCATTGGCCTTTTCTCACAGCGTCACCTCGGCAGCGAGCGGTGCGTGATCAGACAGGCGTGACCAGGGATGGCGGTGCAGGTTGATCGGACGATGTCGCGCCGCATTGCGCACGTAGATCCGATCGAGCTGCAACATCGGAAAGCCCGCCGGAAAACTGCGCGCCGACCGGCCATTGGCCGAATTGAACACCTCCTGGAGGCCGTAGTCGCCCAGAATCCGGTTGGCTCGGCGCCGCCAGTCGTTGAAATCGCCGGCCACGATCACGGTCGAATCGTCAGGGATTTCGTCGCGCATCATCGCCGCGAGCAACTCCAGCTGCTGGCGACGATGGCCCTCGCGCAAGCCGAGATGCACACACACCGCATGAATCTTGCGGCCCAGCAGCGGCAGATCGAGCACGCAATGCAACATGCCGCGGCGCTCCGGGCCGTGGATCGAGATGTCCCGGTTCTCGTAGGACAAGATCGGAAACTTCGACAAGACCGCGTTGCCATGATCGCCATGCGGGTAGATCGCGTTGCGCCCGTAGGCGAAATCGCCCCAGATCTGATCTGCCAGGAATTCGTAATGCGGGGCCTCCGGATAGTTGGCAAAACGGCGCGCATGGGCGCGATGCACCCCCTGCACTTCCTGCAGAAAAACGATGTCGGCGCCGACCTCGCGCACGGCCTCGCGCAGATCGTGCAGGATGAAGCGCCGATTGAACGACGAGAATCCTTTGTGGGTATTCACGGTCAGCACACGCAGTGTCAGGGCGTCGAGTGGAGGGGCCTTCGCGATAGGCATCGCGGCAGTCCCGTCAATGTCTTGTTTTTCGTTTTGAATCACCTGCAAGTTGTAACTTGGCGCCCAATAAACCCTTGTAGGACAGCGGGAAGAGTTGCTGTCACTGAATCCCCTCGCGCCACGCCCAAGCTTGCCCGGCGGCCTAAAATGCACCGCCTCCAGCCCTTGCGAACGGACCTGCCATGGACACCCGGACTTCGATTTTTCGCCTGCGCATCGAGCACGTTCGCGATGCCTTGAAAGCCCAGGGCCTGGACGCTGTACTGGTGCCGTCGAGCGACCCTCATCTGTCCGAATATCTGCCGCAGCGCTGGCAGGCGCGCGCCTGGCTGTCGGGCTTCACCGGTTCGATGGCAACCCTGGTCGTCACGCTGGACCGGGCCGCCCTTTTCGCCGACAGCCGCTACTGGACCCAGGCCGAAGCACAGCTGGCCGGCAGCGGCATCGATCTGGTGAAGATTGCGACCGGCACCTCAAACGATCACCTCGATTGGCTTGCCCTGCAGCTGCCAGCCGGCGCCACGGTCGGAGTCGATGCCCAGGTGCTGGGTCTGGCCGCCGCACACGCGCTGCGCCAGGCAATGCAGTCTGCCGGCATCCGTTTGCGCAGCGACGTCGATGTGGTCGACGCCGCCTGGCCGGACCGGCCGACGCTGCCAGTGGCAGCGGTCTATGAACACCGCGCGCCACATGCCGCGCAGACACGCGCCCAGAAGCTGCAGCAGATCCGCAACGCGATGGCCGAACGCGGTGCCAGGCACCACCTGGTGTCCACCGTCGACGACATCGCCTGGATCTTCAACCTGCGCGGCTCCGACGTCACCTACAACCCGGTATTCCTGGCCCACGCACTGATCGACCTGCACGGTGCGACGTTGTTCATCGGCACCGGCAAGATCGACGGCGCGCTTGAGCAGGCGCTGCTTGCCGATGGCATCGAGCTGGCCGACTATTCGACGGCCGCGGCGGCGCTGCAGGCCTTGCCGGCGCAAAACACGATCCTGATCGACCCGCGGCGAATCACGCTGGGCCTGCGCGAGCAGATTCCAGCCTCAGCAACCGTGATCGAGGCAATCAACCCCAGCACGCTGATGAAGAGCCGCAAAAGCGCGAACGAGGCCGCGTTCATCCGCGAAACGATGGCGCAGGACGGCGCTGCGATGTGCGAGTTCTACGCCTGGTTTGAACAAGCGCTGGCCGACCCGAACCAGCGCGGCCAGATCACCGAGTTGACGGTCGACGAAAAGATGTCGGCAGCGCGGGCCAGTCGGCCGGGCTTCGTCGGCCTGAGTTTTTCGACCATTGCCGGCTTCGGGCCGAACGGCGCCATGCCGCACTACCGCGCCATGCCCGACTCGCACGCCGTCATCGACGTGCCGGACGGCTCGGAAGGAACCCTGTTGCTGATCGACTCGGGCGGGCAATACCTTGGCGGCACGACCGACATCACCCGCGTCTGGCCGATCGGCCACATCACGATGGCGCAACAACGCGATTACACCCTGGTGCTGAAGGGCACGATGGCCCTGAGCCGGGCGCGCTTTCCGAGCGGCACCTTGTCGCCAATGCTCGACACCCTGGCCCGTGCCCCGTTGTGGGAAGCGGGCCTCGATTTCGGACACGGAACCGGCCACGGTGTCGGCTACTTCCTGAACGTCCACGAAGGCCCGCAAAGCATCTCGCGCAGCATCCCGGAGCCGCAGATGGCCATGCTGCCCGGCATGATCACCAGCATCGAGCCCGGCGTCTACCGACCGGGCCAGTGGGGTGTGCGCATCGAGAACCTGGTGCTCAACGTGCCGGCGCAAACCGCCGAGGGCTCGACCTTCGGCAACTTTCTCGAGTTCGAGACCTTGACGCTGTGCCCGATCGACACGCGCTGCATCGACCGCAGCCTGCTGCGCAGCGACGAGGTCGACTGGCTGAACCGCTACCACGCGACCGTGCATGATCGGTTGGCGCCGCTGGTCGAGGGGGATGCGTTGGCGTGGTTGACGCGGCGGTGTGCGGCGATTTAGAAGCGTCCTCGGGCCAGTCGATCGATAGAGTCCACACAGCGGCTCCCGCGCTACCTTTTCAAGTACCGAGCACCCACGTCCACCTCGATCGATAACCTCCGGAAGAGTCAGCTCTTCTTCGCGACTCCATCTCTGTTCAACGATCCTCAGGGGCTGTTTGCCGCCCGGCTGCACCAGCCGACGCAGATCGCCCGATCGAGTAGCCCGACAAGGAAATCTCCACAGCGACCGCTACGCTTTCGCCGAAAGCGGCATTCAGCGCATTGCGCGCGCCTGCTGAAAAACCGCCGACGGCGACGCGCTGCAGATCAAGCTGCCAGTCGGCTGCCTTGCTGAGCACGAATCGTGCGGAAGCGGCCACGTCGTCGCTGGCGGACTGGACGCCGCGCCAGAGCGCCTCGGCCGTGACTGGTGGCAGGCCCATCATCGCCCCCACCTCGTCGAACCGGCTGCGCGGGATGGCCGCGGGGTCGGATACGACGATGGTCTCGCCCGGCACCGGGTCGTCGCCTTTAGACGCACGCGGCCTCGTGGTGTGCTGCGTCGACTACCGGCTGGTGGTCGAGCTGTTCAAACGCTTGGCCACCTCGGGCGGAAGTTTGGCCGGCGCAAACACCGCGTGCCAGCCGACGGTGCGAAAGTCGATGCCGGCTTCAACCAGCGTCAGAACCTCCGGGAACACCGGCGAACGCTTGGTGCCGGTGATGGCCAGCGCTTCAGCCGTCCGGCCCTGACCTGGCAGGATGTCGCGGTTTCGTGGTCGGCGTAGCCACCGGACCGTTGGTTTCCAGGCGCAGCGCACGACCGGTCGACTTTCACCCGGTGGCGTGCCGCTGGCCGTACGGTCTCAGCCGCACCACGCTGGAATCCTTTGGGATGGCCATCGCCTGCGCTGTGCCGAAGCGCCGCCGCTCGAGGGCTATGCAGGCGATGTCATTGCCCGATCCGAAAGATTTGCCGTCGGCGCCAGTCGGGCGGGTTGAGTTGCCCGTTTCGACCTGCGGGGCAGCCTGATCGCGCGCTATCCATTGATGGACGCCTGCGCGCTTGCGCCCTGGCATCACGCCGGTTGGCTGGCCGGTGGCACGCGCGGTATCCAGGTTTCGATGCGCCGCAAACACCGGTCGGCGACGTGCCGGTGTCCGCGCTGCGAATCGACAACCATTGGGCGCTGCTGACGGGCTGAGGCCTACGTCTAGCGTGTGCCATCCGGGAAAAGATTGCGCGCGTCAGCGGCCTGTCGGAGGTGGCAGGACGAAGCCGGCGCAAGGGTTATCGCGAGGCACCGTCGGTGTGGTCCAGACGATGTCGAAGGGTGCATCCGGCGATACCGTCTCGCGATGCGGCGGTTCAGCGAATTCGATCGCCAACATGTGCACGCCGGGTAGTCGGCTCGCCAACAGTTGCGGCACGCCGTAGTCGCGGCGCGCATGGCCGTTACCCGCCAGCAGCACGACCGGACCACGGCGGCGCTTCGTAATCAAACCGTTCAATTCATCGGCCAGCGTGAGCGCCATCGCTGCATCGCGGCCACGTTGGGCCGCCACCATTCCCGGCAGACGGCTGGCGGCAAGCTGGCCGCAGTGTCCGGCCTGCAGGTCCTGATCCAGCGTTAGCCGTGCCTCAGCGGACAGTGGCGCCGCATCGATGACGACCTTCAAATCCGCCGGCAACGCATCGGCTCCCTCGCGTGCAACGCGCCGAACCGTTTCACGCGCAAGATTGCCACCATGCAGCGAATGGCCGGCACGGGCGATGGCGGCGAAGACGGGCTCGTGCAGCGGCCACTGCCAGGCGCGCGAATCGAAGCCGGCCCGCTCGAGCAGCTGGCGAAGTGCGTCGCCATGTGCGCCGCTTGGCAAGCTCGGCGCAGCGCCACGTAGCAGATGCTCCACCACCACCGGAACCGCCATGCCCAGCGCCGCCAGCAATCCAGCGCGGCGCTGGTGGTGATGCGGGTTGTCATGCAACTCGCCCAACAGCACGACGTCGGCAGCGCGCGCCCGGTCAAGTACATCGACCACATTCAGCAGTCGGCCGGTTGCCGCATCCCTGATCTGGTCGCCTTGCCGGTCCGACATACCGAAGCCGTTCGGGTCGGCCGCACAAGCACCGAGCCAGGTGGCCTGTGTCAGGGCCAGCCAGATTGACCAGCGGGCTTGCCAGCCCAGCCAATTGCGTCGATTCAACTCGTGTCCTGTCCCGGGTTCAAAGTCGAGACTTTAGCTTGGCATCACTTTTTCAACCTCGCCAGCGGGCTTCGCTCACTCGGCAGAAGAACGGGCAAAAGGCTCAACTGACATCGAGTCGATGGATGGCCAACTGAGGCACTCCAATGCCAGTGCGCGTTCCAGCGCCACCCGGCTCGGGGTTTCGACGAATACACAGCGCTTGCCGGTGCGCTTGCAATGATCCTTGACCCGCCAATAGGCGCCGTGGCTCACGCAGCCGGTCTGGCAGATCACCAGATCGGCCGCAGCCAGCGTGGCATCGAGCCTGGCTGCGCTTTCCTCCTCGCCGCCGTCGTGATGCAGAAAGCGTCCGCCGGTGCGTTCGACCACCAACCGATACAAAGGCACGCTGGCCGGGCGCCCACCCACGCAGAGCACCGATCGATCGGCGAGCGGACGTGACGTTTTGGACCGTCCCGGCGCTCTGGGCCGCGGCAACGTCGGCTGGTTTTCGAACGGCATCAGGCGCTCTTGCAATTCCTCGGCCCGCGCACGTTGGTGCTTCACCTGTTCGCGGCCGGCGGCGAGTTCGCGCTGCAGGCCAAGAACCTCGGTGCGCAGTCCGCTCGCTTCCTGCGCCAGTGGGCAATGAGCGCGAGGTTCCATGTCCCACAGCCGGCGACGACGCGTGCCAGCCGAATGCCGTGCCATATTCATTTGCTGGCCAGCGTGTGGAAATGGTTTCAGGTCGGTGCCGAGTGGCATTGCGGCCATGGGAACGGGCAAGTCAGGATTGCTGTGTTGGCACATGTTGATCGACGCTTCGCAAGTCGTTTTCAGGGTTTCACACCGGCGCGACGCGACAAGCCGCCGCGCGGTTTTTGCCTGTCATTGCGCAGGCGATGGCGTGTTTTATTACTTTAATGCGAATCATTCGTATTTGCAAAATGGATGCTTTCACCCTTCGATCGCGTACCCTTTTGGACCGCGTTCTGTCGAAAATGAGCTTGCCCGTTCGTCGGCACGATGCGGGGACGATCACAAACACCCGACCAACCGTTCTTCAACAGGAGCCGAACACATGCCGACCACCCTTACCCCCTATCTCAGCTTCGACGGCAAGACCCGCGAGGCCTTTGCCTTCTACGAGAAAACGCTCGGGGCGAAGATCGAAGCGATGCTGACCTATGCGGACATGCTCGCGCCACCGGGCCCGGCCGAAAGCTGCGGCAATGGCCCTGCGCCGAGCGGCGACGGCATCATGCACGCCAGCCTGGTGCTGCCCGGCGGCGCGAAGCTGTTTGCGGGCGACCCCCCACCGGGCATGCCCTTTGAAGGCTGCAAAGGTGTGATGCTGGCCTTGCAGTACGACACGGTCGGTGAGGCACAGGGCGCCTTCGACGCGCTGTCGCAAGGCGGCCAGGTGACGATGCCGATGGCACCCTCGTTCTGGGCCAAGACCTTTGGCATGCTGACCGATCGATATGGCATCAGCTGGGCGGTCAACGGCGAGCCCATCGCGATGCCCTGAGGCGAAGCCATGCTTGGCGCGCCCCCCGGTTGCGAGAATCATCTGCTCAAGGGTAAGGGCGACTCTGCGCGAGCCGCGACGAAGTCGGTGCCGAGAAGCGTGCGTCAGGAACGACTCGCCTCAGCATCGGCCACGGCGGCAGCAGATGCCTTCTTGGGGTGGGCACGGACATAGGCCCACACCGACCAGGCCAGTACGCCGAACGCAACGGCCAGTGCGCTGGCACTGATCGGACGCTCAACGAAGACAGCGAAATCTCCGCGAGACAGCAGCAGCGTGCGGCGGAAGTTTTCCTCGAACGGCATGCCCAGGATGAACCCGAGCAGCAAAGGCACCGGCTCCAATCGCAACAGTAGCATGCCGTAGCCGATCAGCCCGAAGACAAACAGCGTCCAGATGTCGAACACGTTGTTGTTGGTGCTGTAAACGCCGATGCAGGTGAACAGCACGATGCCCGGGAACAGCAGCGGGTACGGGATCTGCAACAAGCGCACCCACATGCCGATCAACGGGATGTTCAGGATCACCAGGAAGATGTTGCCGATCCAGAAACTGACGATCAGACCCCAGAACAGCTCAGGGTGACCGGTCATGACTTGCGGGCCGGGCTGGATGCCCTGGATCACCAGCGCGGCCAGCATCAGCGCCATGATCGCGTCACCGGGAATGCCCAGCGTCAACGTCGGGATGAAGGCCGTGCCGACACCGGCGTTGTTGCAGGCCTCGGGACCGGCGATGCCTTCGATCGCACCCTTGCCGAACTGCTCCGGGTGTTTGGAGATGCGCTTCTCGATCGCATACGACAAAA
>JBBRID010000120.1:0-9529 GCA_038221635.1 Burkholderiales bacterium | reverse complement strand
CGAGCTTGTTTTTCAGGGCCGGCCATGGCATTCCTCGATCACGGCAAACGGCGGCGCCGGATCATCAGGGCGGAGCCTTGCCAGAAAGAAAAAAACCCAAGGCATTGCTGCCTTGGGTTGAATCCACCATTGGAGGAGGTGGAGGAGACAATCGGTCGAGGGGTCAAACCAAACTCCTCAGACCCGCCAGTTTATACGCTCCAATGCTGCGCTGCAATATGCTCGTTGCGAGTCGGCATCGTTTTCCGGTACAAATTACGGCGAACTGAGCAGCCTCTGGATTTTTCCCTACCCACCTCACGGCAAACAAAAATGGAATGCACCGTTCATTGGCAATCGCAGGCAGGAATGGCCTTCACCGCGGAAACCGGCAGCGGCCATCTGCTCAACATGGACGGTGCCGTCGACGGCGGCGGCCGCAATCTGGCGCCCCGTCCGATGGAGACCGTGCTGGCAGGCACCGGCGGTTGTACAGCCTACGATGTGGTGCTGATTCTCAAACGGGGCCGCCACGACGTGACGGGTTGCGAACTGAAGCTGACTTCGGAGCGGGCGCCAACGGATCCGAAGGTCTTTACCCGGATTCACATGCACTTCGTCGTCACCGGGCGTGGCCTGTCGGATGCCGTGGTCGGGCGTGCGATCCAGTTGTCGCATGAAAAGTACTGCTCGGCGAGCATCATGCTGGCCAAGACCGCGGAAATCACGACCAGTCACGAGGTGCGTGAGGCCTGAGCACGGTGGATCAACGCGACGCTGAGCCAGTTCCCGCGGCTGCGCTCGCCATGGTTTCGGATGGGCTGCAAGGCGCGCACCGCAGCAAGGGTGGGCGCTTGCCGCGCGGGACTTGTCGGGCGAGCCTTAGAGGTAGCGTGCGGTGCCGGTCATCACCTTGGCGGCGCCGCGCATGGCCAGCTTGACAGGCCACGGAAGCGATCGGGCGCCGGCGGCGCTAGCCATTTGCGCATGGTGATTCTCGTCCGCCTTCATCTGCTCGACGATCGCACGGGATTCAAGATCGGCTTGCGGCAGGCGCTCGAGGTGCCCTTGCAGGTGCTGCTCGACCTGACGCTCGGTTTCTACGACGAAGCCCAGGCTGGTGGCGTCTCCGACCCGTCCGGCAATCAGGCCGAACGAAAACGCACCGGCATACCAGAGCGGATTGAGCAGGCTCGGGCGCGCGCCGAGCTGGTCGAGGCGTTGCCGCGTCCAGGACAGGTGGTCACCTTCCTCGCGCCATGCTTCCATCATCTTGCTGCGCATTTCCGGCGTGCGCGCGGTCAGCGCCTGGGCCTGATACATGGCCTGAGCGCAGACCTCGCCGACGTGGTTGACCCGCATCAATTCGCCCGCGCTGCGCCGCTCGGCCGGTGTCAGCGCCTTGGAACTGCCCGGCTTGGCCGGCTTCGGGCACGGACGGGCGGCGGTCACTGCGCCACCCAGCGTCTTCAGGGCGTTGTCGAGCGTCGAGATCATGGTGTCCAACATGGCAGGCCGGTTTAAGCTGAAAATCTAAGATGCAGGCTAACTCAATTCAAAGTTGGTGGTCACTTACCTGGACAAGGCCAGTTGCCAGTTGGTGCGTGCGTCGAAACGCGCTGGAATTGGCTGGAGCGCGGAGGAAGTGACGTTGTAACGGGACAACACAATAGCCTCAGACCCTGAGCAAAGCTTTGCAAGCGTCATGCCTGTCTGGTGCAATACAGGCAACTTCCGCTGAGGGGGTTGGTCTGATCGGCCCGATTGGGGCGAATCGGTTGGAACCTCTTTATTCAACTTAGGAGATACACGAAATGAAAAAATCTCTGGTCGCTCTGGCCGTTCTCGCTTCGTTCGGCGGAGCTGCCTTCGCGCAATCGTCGGTCACCCTGTACGGCCTCATTGACCAAGGCATTGCCAAGGGCAACGGCGGGACGGCTGCCAACTCTGGCGCACTCGGCACCGACAAGTCGTGGAGACTGCAGCAAGCTGCATCTTCGCGCCTGGGTTTCCGTGGCACTGAAGACCTCGGTGGCGGCCTGTCGGCCCAATTCCAGATCGAGCACCGCTTCAACCCGGACACCGGCGCCGACTCGGGTCCAGTCTTCTGGGCTGGCCGTTCATGGGTTCAGCTGTCCATGGCTGGTGTCGGTTCGGTCAACCTGGGTCGCCAGTACCTGCCGACCTTCTGGGTTCAGCTGAAGGCTGATCCGTTCGGCTGGGACGGCGTCGGTCAGCTTGGCGCAATGCAGAACGCAGGCTTTGGTGCAGTGGGCAGTGGCAGCTCGATCCGTGCTTCCAACGCAATCACCGTCAAGAGCGCCAACTTCGGTGGCCTGAGCTTCGAAGGCCAAGTCGGTCTGTCGGAAGCCACGCAACTTGGCCGCAACGACAGCTTCAACGTGATCTACAAGGGCGGCCCGATCTTCGCCGGTGTGGGTTATGCACGCGTGGAGGGTGGCCCGAAAGCAACCAACGACGGCAACAAGCTGCTTACCATCACTGGCGCGTATAATTTTGGCTTTGTCGAGGTGCTCGGCAACTACGCTGAGTCGAAGACCCGTGGTGGCCGCGACAAGAACAAGTTCGGCAACGTCGGTGCCAACGTGCCGCTGGCTGGTGGCAATGTCAAGATCGCCTACGCGGTCCTGGATCCGGTCGGCCCGGCCAACAAGTCGAAGAAGTTCGGCCTTGGCTATGACTATCCGCTGAGCAAGCGCACCAACATCTACGCCGACCTCGGCGTTGGTACGCAAACCAACCGGACCCGCAACACCGCTTATCAGTTCGGCGTCAAGCACGTTTTCTGATCTGCTGCTCTTCGGAGCTGAGCGATGAATGGCCGCCTTCGGGCGGCCTTTTTTTGTGCTCAGGTTGCGGCGAACCAGGCAATGAAACCGCTGTGGCGAAGACAGTGCGGGAAAACGAGTTCGTTTTTGGCTACATAGCCGTCCGAGCTGATCGCGATTCTTGGTATCGTTGCGAATGTACCCACCCGCCGGCCGGCCGCTTCGTTCGCGATCCGCTTTCCCCTCGCTTTTCTGCCTGCTGAACCTGACTTGACGGTCCATGCTTGCCTTCGTTCTGCGTCGCCTGGTGCAATCGATCGTCGTCATGCTGACCGTGGCGTTCATTGCGTTCATGTTGTTCCAGTATGTCGGCGACCCGGTGACCAACCTGCTTGGTCAGGATGCGACACCTGCGCAACGCGTGCAACTGCGCGCCGACCTCGGGCTCGACAAGCCCTTCCCGGTACAGTTCGCTCGCTTCGTCGGCAATGCCTTGCAGGGTGAATTCGGGCTCAGCCTGCGGCAGGGGCGCAAGGTGTCGTCGCTGGTCGTCGAACGGCTTCCGGCGACACTGGAGTTGTCGTTTACGGCGGCGATCATCGCCCTGCTCTTCGGAATCCCTATGGGGGTCTATGCCGCATTGCGGCGCGGTACGTTCATGTCACAGCTGATGATGATGGGTTCGCTGCTCGGTGTGTCGCTGCCGACATTCCTGATCGGCATCCTGTTGATCCTGCTGTTTGCGGTGATTCTCAAGTGGCTGCCAAGTTTTGGCCGTGGCGAGGTGGTCGCCTTCGGGGCGTGGACATCGGGGTTCTTCACCGCAGATGGCCTGAAGCATCTGATCCTGCCCTCCATAACGCTGGCCATCTTCCAACTGACGCTGATCATCCGGCTGGTGCGTTCCGAGATGCTCGAGGTTCTGCGCACCGACTACATACGCTTTGCACGTGCACGTGGCTTGCGCAACCGATCGATCTATTTCGGCCATGCACTGAAAAATACGCTGGTGCCAGTCATCACCGTGACGGGGCTGCAGCTTGGCTCGCTGATTGCTTTCGCGATCATTACTGAAACGGTTTTCCAGTGGCCGGGCATTGGCCTGCTATTCATTCAGGCGGTCGGTTTTGCCGACATTCCCGTGATGGCTGCCTATCTGTGCCTGATTTCGCTGATCTTTGTCTTGATCAACCTGATCGTCGATCTGTTGTATTTTGCGGTTGATCCGCGTCTCAGAATCGAACGGTCGGGCGTCGCTCATTGAATTTGGATTGTTTTTAAATCACCAGGAGATCACTTCGATGAACTTTCGACTTCGCGTGCTGGCAGCCAGTTTGATGTTGATGGCAGGGCTTGCCCAGGCCGTGACGCTGCGCGTCGCGAACCAGGGCGATGCGACATCGATGGATCCCCATTCGCTGAACGAATCACTGCAGCTGACATTCACCAACAACATCTACGAACCGCTGGTCAGCCGCGACAAGAAACTCGGCCTGACACCGGGATTGGCTAGCAAGTGGAGTCAACCGTCGCCCACGGTCTGGCGCTTCGAATTGCGCCGCGGCGTCCAGTTCCACGATGGAAGCTTGTTGACCGCCGACGACGTCGTGTTCTCGTTCCGCCGGGCGGCCGGCGAGGGCTCGGACATGAAAAGTTATACGTCGTCGTTCAAGGAGGTGCGCAAGATCAGCGACTACGTTGTCGAGATCGAGACGCTCAGCCCGTTTCCGATCCTGCCCGATGTGATCACGCTGGTATTCGTGATGAACAAGAAATGGTGCGAAGACAACAAAGCGACCATTCCGGTCGACAAGCGCAAGGGCATCGAGAACACCGCTTCCTTCAAGGCCAACGGCACCGGCCCGTTTCGATTGAAAGAGCGTCAGCCGAGCGCGCGAACCGTGCTGGTGCGCAATCTGAACTACTGGGACAAGGGCGAGGGCAACGTCACCGAAGTCATCTTCACGCCGATCGGCAATGCCGCGACGCGTGTCGCGGCACTGCTGTCGGGTGAGATCGATCTGATGGAACCGGTCCCGTTGCAAGACATCGAGCGCATCCAGGCCAACCCCGTCTACACCGTGCTGCAAGGCCCCGAACTGAGGACGATCTTCCTCGGCATGGACCAAAAGCGCGACGAGCTCCAATATGCCAGCGTCAAAGGAAAGAATCCGTTCAAGGACAAACGTGTCCGCCAGGCCTTCTACCAGGCCATCGACATCGAGGCCATCAAGAGCCGCGTGATGCGTGGCGCCGCGACGCCCACCGCCTTGATGGTCGCGCCCGGGATCAACGGCTTCGTCCCCGAACTGAACAAGCGCCTTCCTTACGATTCGGAAGGTGCAAAGAAGCTGCTCGCCGATGCCGGCTATCCGGCCGGCTTCGAGGTCAGCATGAACTGCCCGAACGATCGCTACGTGAACGACGCCGCAATCTGCCAGGCGGTGGCTGCCAATCTGGCACGCATCGGCGTCAAGATCAATCTGCAGACGGAGTCGAAAGCCACCTATTTCCCGAAGATTCTGCGCCGTGACACCAGCTTCTATCTGCTGGGATGGACACCGGGAACCTACGATTCCCACAATGCGCTCACATCCCTGATGGCAACGCCGACCGACAAGGGCCAGGGCCAGTTCAATCTCGGCTCGTACAGCAACACCAAGCTCGATGAGCTGACACTCGGCGTGCAGAGCGAGGTCAACGTGGCCAAGCGCAACACGATGATCCGTGAGGCGTTCGAGCTGCATAGCGCCGACATCGGCCACATTCCGCTGCACCAGCAGGCCTTGGCCTGGGCAATGAAGAAGACTGTCAGCGTGGTTCAACTGGCTGACAACCAGATGCCTTACAAGTGGGTCAGCATCAAGTGAGCGAAGCGGCCGACGCCAATGCGCCGGTAACGATCCCGTCAGGTCGCTTTCGACGCTTCTTCGATGGCGATGTCTGGCACAGTTTCAAGCAGTCTCCGGTAGCGATAGCGGCGGCCGCGATCGCTTTCCTTTGCATTTTTTGTGCGCTGTTTGCCGATTTCATCGCCCCGCACAATCCGTTCGATCTGGCCAGTCTCGAATTGTCGGACTCCAGGCTGCCGCCGGCCTGGCAGGACGAGGGCAAGTCGACCTACCTGCTCGGCACCGACGATCAGGGCCGTGACATCCTGTCGGCGCTGATGTATGGCTCGCGCATCTCGCTGTTTGTCGGCGCCGCATCGGTGATCGTGTCGATGCTGGTTGGTGTTTCGCTCGGCCTGTTGTCGGGGTTCATCGGCGGCAAGACCGATGCCTTCATCATGAGGGTCTGCGACGTGATGTTGTCGTTTCCGTCGATCCTGATCGCCTTGCTCATCGATGGAGTTGGCCGTGCGGTCTTTCCGAATGCCCATGACGCATTGGCGTTCGCGGTGCTCATCATCGCGATCTCGCTCGGCGGCTGGGTCCAGTATGCGCGCACGGTACGCGGATCGACGATGGTCGAGCGCCAGAAAGAGTATGTCCAGGCAGCGCGCGTGATCGGCGTTTCGTCGCTGCGCATCATGCGCCGCCATGTGTTGCCTAACGTGATGGGCCCGGTGCTGGTGCTGGCGACGATTCAGCTGGCCACAGCGATCATCATCGAGGCGACGCTGTCGTTTCTCGGGGTTGGGGTTCCGCCGACTTCGCCATCGTTGGGTACGCTGATTCGTGTGGGCAACGACTTTCTGCTGTCCGGCGAATGGTGGATCACGATTTTCCCGGGCGCTGTCCTGATCATGATTGCGCTGAGCGTCAATCTGCTCGGCGACTGGCTGCGTGATGCGCTGAATCCGCGGCTGCGCTGACGCACGGCATGAATCCACCACTTCTCGAAGTCGATCACCTGCGGGTTGAATTTCCGACCCGGCACGGCAGCCTGCTCGCCATCGACGACATCTCGTTTTCGATCGCGCCAGGTGAAATCCTCGGCGTCGTTGGCGAATCGGGCGCCGGCAAATCGCTGACGGGTGCGGCCATCATCGGCTTGCTCGATCCGCCGGGGCGAATCACTGCGGGACAAATCCGTTTCGATGGCCGCCGCATCGACAACCTGCCGTATGAAGAGATGCGGCGGGTGCGGGGTCGCGGGATCGGTGCCATCTTCCAGGACCCGCTAACCTCGCTGAATCCGCTCTACACAATTGGCCGTCAGCTCATCGAGACGATCCAGACCCACCTGCCGATGTCCGAATCGCAGGCGCGGCAACGTGCGATCAAGCTGCTCGAGGAAACCGGCATCCAGGCGGCCGAGCAGCGGATCGACCAATACCCGCACCAGTTCTCGGGTGGCATGCGCCAGCGGGTGGTGATCGCGCTGGCGCTGGCAGCCGAGCCGAAACTGATCGTTGCCGACGAGCCCACCACGGCACTCGATGTCTCGATCCAGGCTCAGATCATCCTTCTCCTCAAACGCCTGTGCCAGGAACACGGCGCGGCGGTGATGCTGGTGACGCATGACATGGGGGTGATTGCCGAAACCTGCGATCGTGTGGCGGTGATGTATGCGGGACGCATTGTCGAGATCGGTCCCGTTCAAGCCGTGATTCATACGCCGGCCCATCCTTACACGACCGGCTTGATGGGCTCGATTCCAGCGATGGATGAAGACCGCGAGAGCCTGCTGCAGATCGACGGCTCGATGCCGCGACTGAACGCCATCCCGCCCGGCTGTGCCTATCACCCTCGATGCCCGCGCGCCTTTGCCCGTTGCTCGGTCGAGCGCCCTGACCTGTTGCCCTCGGGCCTCACGAAAGCGGCCTGTTGGCTTCACGCGGCCGATGGCGCAAGCGCGGCATGAACGCAGTCGCGACTGACGAGCCGGTGCCCCCGCTGATCGTGGTGCGCGATCTGGCCAAGACCTTCGATGTCTCCGCGCCGTGGTTGAACCGCGTGATGGAGCGCCGACCGAGGCAGTTCGTCCATGCGGTGGACGGTGTCAGTTTTACGATTACCCGTGGCCAGACATTGGCGCTGGTCGGCGAGTCGGGCTGTGGCAAAAGCACGGTGGCCCGCATGCTCGTCGGACTTCATCCGCCGAGTGCTGGCTCGGTCTCGTTTGATGGCCGGGACATTGCGACTACCTTGAGCAGCCCGGATGCGCCCGCCTTGCGCCGGCGCATGCAGATGATCTTCCAGGATCCCTACGCCAGCCTGAATCCGCGCTGGAAGGTGCTCGAGATCGTCGGCGAGCCCTTGGTCGAGCATGGCTTGGTCGACAACCGGGCCGTTTTGAGGGACCGGGTAGCCGATTTGCTGCAATCGGTCGGCCTGACCGCTTCCGACGTGGAAAAATTCCCGCACCAGTTTTCCGGTGGCCAGCGCCAGCGGATTTCTATCGCCCGCGCATTGGCGACGCAGCCAGAGTTTCTGGTCTGCGACGAGCCCACATCGGCGCTGGACGTCTCGGTGCAGGCGCAGGTCTTGAACATCATGAAGGACCTGCAACGCAAGCGTGGCCTGACTTACCTCTTCATTTCGCACAACCTGGCAGTGGTGCGCCATGTGAGCGATCGGGTCGGCGTGATGTACCTGGGGCGACTGGTCGAAGTGGCCGCCAAGTCCGAACTGTTCGACCGGCCCCGGCATCCGTATACGCGGATGCTGCTCGACGCGATTCCCGACATTCACATGACGGGCCGCTCACGCACGCCGGTGCAGGGCGAGGTGCCGAATCCGCTGAACCCGCCCAGTGGATGCTCGTTTCATCCGCGTTGCCCGCACGCCAATGAGCGCTGCATGGTCGAGCGGCCGGCCTTGTTGGCGTTTCAGGGCGCGCAAATCGCCTGCCATGCGGTGCAGGAAGGTCGATTGCCGGCTGGTTGATGGGCCAAAGGGCCCCGATCAACTCAGTCCGTGGGGATCAGCAGGTCGTGCGTGAACAGTTCGCTCGGCAGTTCGCGCCGGCGGATCAGCCACGATTGATCGCCACTGACCATTACCTCGGCAGCCCGCCCGCGGCTGTTGTAGTTGCTGGCCATGCTCATCGCGTAGGCTCCGGCGGAGAGCACGGCAACCCGGTCGCCCGCCTTGACGGCCAGCGAACGTTCACGCCCCAACCAGTCGCCCGATTCGCAGACCGGTCCGACGACGTCGTAGATCATCGGCGGTTCGGTGTGTTTGTGACATTCGACGATCGCCATCCAGGCGCCATACATCGCCGGGCGCATCAGGTCGTTCATCGCCGCGTCGACGATGCAGAAGTTCTTGCCGTCTGCGGTCTTCGACTCACCGGCGCCTGCAGGCTGGCGGGATTGCTTGAGATACAAGACCTCGCTGACCAGCACACCGGCGTTGCCGACCATCGAGCGGCCCGGTTCGAACAGGATCTTGCGATGACCGTGGCCGCGCGAGTCGATGCGCGTCAGCAACTGCTCGATCAATGCGCCGATGGCTGGCGGTGATTCGTCGGCATACGTGATGCCCAGCCCGCCGCCCAGGTCGATGTGATCGAGTTTGATGCCGCGTTGTTCGACCGCTTCGACGAGGTCGAGCAACCGGTCTAGCGCGTCCAGGTACGGTGCTACGGCGGTGATCTGCGAGCCGATGTGGCAGTCGATGCCGACCACCTCGAGCCCCGGCAGCGCGGCCGCACGAAGATAGGTCTCGATCGCCCGCTCGTGCGCCACGCCGAACTTGTTGCCTTTCAACCCGGTCGAGATGTAGGGATGCGTGCCCGCATCGACGTCGGGATTGACACGCAAGCTGACCCTGGCGATCTTGCCATTGACGCTTGCCACCTGTGACAAGCGT
>JBBRID010000119.1:0-9544 GCA_038221635.1 Burkholderiales bacterium | reverse complement strand
CCATGGAGAGACCCAAGATGCTCGTCCCGATGGTCATCGAGTCGTCCAGTCGAGGCGAACGCGCCTACGACATCTACTCGCGGCTGCTGCGCGAGCGCATCGTATTTCTGGTCGGACCGGTCAATGACCAGTCAGCCAATGTGGTTGTCGCGCAGTTGCTCTTCCTGGAGAGCGAGAACCCGGACAAGGACATTTTCTTCTACATCAACTCGCCAGGCGGCTCGGTCAGTGCCGGCATGTCGGTGTATGACACGATGCAGTTCATCAAGCCGCAGGTTTCGACGCTGTGCATGGGCATGGCTGCGAGCATGGGTGCGTTTCTGCTGGCCGCCGGTGCCAAGGGCAAGCGGTTGGCGCTGCCCAATTCGCGCATCATGATCCACCAGCCGTCCGGTGGAACCCAGGGCCAGGCCTCGGATATCGAGATCCAGGCGCGCGAGATCCTGAAGTTGCGTGAAAGCCTGAACAAGATTCTGGCCGACCGTACCGGCCAACCGCTGGAAAAGATTCGCCTCGATTCGGAGCGCGATTTCTTCATGTCGGCGCCCGAGGCGATGGACTACGGCCTGATCGATCAGGTGATCGACAAGCGCCCCTGAGTCCGCTCCACGGCCGGTGGCGTCGCCCCGGGCGGGAGCATGTTTCCCCAGCATGGATTGGCGGGGGAGATGGCTGGAGATATGGCCTTTCTCTCGGAAAGGTCGCTCTGGCATTTGTTCTATCATTTGTGTGCCAGTCCCCTGAATCCTGAGCGAACCCATGGCCGAGAAAAAAGGATCGTCAAGCGAGAAAGTGCTTTATTGCTCCTTTTGTGGCAAGAGCCAGCATGAGGTCAAGAAGCTGATTGCGGGCCCGTCCGTGTTCATCTGCGATGAATGCATCGAGTTGTGCAACGACATCATTCGTGATGAAGTTCCCGTCGCAGCCGGAGAAGCCAAAGCGGGCAAGTCGGATCTGCCGATTCCCAGCGAAATCAAGGCCAGTCTCGACAATTACGTGATTGGTCAGGACGTGGCCAAGCGCATCCTTTCTGTGGCCGTTTACAACCACTACAAGCGGCTGCGCCACATGAGCCGTACCAAGGAAGAGGTCGAGCTGTCAAAGAGCAACATCCTGCTGATCGGCCCGACCGGATCGGGCAAGACGCTGCTCGCGCAGACGCTGGCGAGGCTGCTGAATGTGCCGTTCGTGATCGCCGACGCGACCACCTTGACCGAAGCCGGCTACGTCGGCGAGGACGTCGAGAACATCATCCAGAAGCTGCTGCAGAACTGCAACTACGATGTCGAGCGCGCGCAACGCGGCATCGTCTACATCGACGAGATCGACAAGATTTCGCGCAAGTCAGACAACCCATCGATCACGCGCGACGTATCGGGTGAGGGCGTGCAGCAGGCCTTGCTGAAGTTGGTAGAGGGCACGATGGCGTCGGTGCCGCCGCAAGGTGGGCGCAAGCATCCGAACCAGGATTTCCTGCAAATCGACACCACCAACATCCTGTTCATATGCGGTGGCGCGTTCGACGGACTCGAAAAGGTGATCCAGAACCGTTCCGAGAAGTCGGGTATAGGATTCGGCGCAACCGTCAAGACCAAGAGCGAGCGTGGGGTGGGCGAGGTTTTTCGGGAAGTCGAGCCTGAGGATCTGATCAAGTTTGGTTTGATTCCCGAACTGGTAGGCCGCCTTCCGGTCGTCGCAACGCTCGGCGAATTGACCGAAGATGCGATGGTTCAGATCCTGACCGAGCCGAAAAATGCGCTGGTCAAGCAATACCAGAAACTGTTTGCGATGGACGATGTCGAGCTCGAGATTCGACCGTCCGCGTTGTTGGCAATCGCGCGCAAGGCGCTGGCACGAAAGACCGGTGCCCGTGGCTTGCGTTCCATTCTGGAACTGGCGCTGATTGATACCATGTTCGACCTGCCGACGCTCAATGGCGTGGCCAAGGTCGTGATGGATGAACACACCATCGAAGAACAAGCGGCTCCCTTGCTCGTCTATCACGAGCAGGCCAAAGCCAGCGCCTGAGGGATTGGTGCCACGGGGCGGGCAGACCACTGCTCGCTGCACGGCTTCTTGCATTTGACCGCTCGGACCTTACATGGGTTCGAGAAAGAGAGGTTCCCTCATGTCCGGACATCCCGTTTTACCCGCCGAGCGGATCACGCTGCCGCTGCTGCCGCTGCGCGATGTGGTGGTCTTCCCCCACATGGTCATTCCGCTGTTCGTCGGGCGCCCGAAATCGATCAAGGCGCTCGAAGCCGCGATGGAGGCCGGCCGTCAGATCATGCTGGTTGCACAGAAGGCCGCCGGCAAGGACGAGCCCAAGCCCGACGACATGTTCGAGGTTGGCTGGGTCTCCAGCATCCTGCAGATGCTCAAGTTGCCGGATGGCACCGTCAAGGTGCTGGTCGAAGGCATTCAACGCGCGAATACGCATGAGATCCGCGACAACGGTGAACATTTCATCGCCGATGTGACGCCGGTGCCGCCGCTGACCGACGCCAAGCCTGAAATCGAGGCCTTGCGTCGCGCGGTAACGCAGCAGTTTGACCAATACGTCAAGTTGAACAAGAAGATCCCGCCCGAAATCCTGACCTCGATTGCCGGCATCGACGATGCCGGTCGCCTGGCCGACACGATTGCCGCTCACTTGCCGCTCAAGCTCGAAAACAAGCAATCGGTGCTCGATTTGGTCGAGGTCGACAAGCGGCTGGAAAAACTGCTCGAGCAACTCGAGCACGAAGTCGACATCCTGCAGGTGGAAAAGCGCATCCGTGGGCGCGTCAAGCGCCAGATGGAGAAGAGCCAGCGCGAGTATTACCTGAACGAACAGGTCAAGGCGATCCAGAAGGAACTCGGTGACGGCGAAGAAGGCGCCGACATGGAGGAGCTCGAGAAGAAGATCGTTGCCGCCAAGATGCCAAAAGAGGCGCGCAAGAAGGTCGACGCCGAGGTCAAGAAGCTCAAGCTGATGTCACCGATGTCGGCCGAGGCGACGGTCGTGCGCAACTATGTCGACACGCTGGTCAATCTGCCGTGGTCGAAAAAGACCAAGATCAAGCACGACCTGACGTTCGCAGAGAACGTTCTGAACGAAGACCATTTCGGTCTGGAAAAAGTCAAGGATCGCATCCTTGAATACCTCGCGGTTCAGCAGCGTGTCGACAAGGTCAAGTCACCGATCTTGTGCCTGGTCGGGCCGCCCGGCGTGGGCAAGACTTCGCTCGGCCAATCGGTCGCTCGCGCAACCGGCCGTAAATTCGTCCGCATGGCATTGGGTGGCGTTCGCGACGAGGCCGAGATCCGTGGACACCGCCGCACCTACATCGGCTCGATGCCGGGCAAGGTGTTGCAGAGCCTGACCAAGGCCGGCACGAAGAATCCGCTGTTCCTGCTCGACGAGATCGACAAGCTGGGCATGGACTTCCGCGGGGACCCGTCGTCGGCGCTGCTCGAGGTGCTGGATCCCGAGCAGAACCACACCTTCAGCGACCACTATGTCGAAGTCGATTTCGATCTGAGCGACACGATGTTCATCGCGACCTCGAACTCGATGAACATTCCGCCAGCACTGCTGGACCGGATGGAAGTGATTCGCCTGTCGGGTTATACCGAAGACGAGAAGGTCAACATCGCCCAGCGTTATCTGTTGCCGAAACAGCGCAAGAACAACGGCGTCAAGGACGAAGAGATGCAGGTCGACGAATCGGCCATCCGCGGCATCATCCGCTACTACACGCGGGAGGCCGGCGTGCGTTCGCTCGAGCGCGAAATCTCGAAGATCTGCCGCAAGGTGGTGAAGGGCAGCCAGCTGAAGCAGTACGACGGCAAAGTGGTCGTCAATCAAGACAATCTCAACGACTTCCTCGGCGTTCGCAAGTTCGATTACGGCCAGGCGACCAAGCAGAATCAGGTCGGCCAGGTCGTGGGGCTGGCGTGGACCGAGGTCGGCGGCGATCTGCTGACCATCGAAGCGGCTGCAATGCCTGGCAAAGGCAACATCATCCGCACCGGTTCATTGGGCGACGTGATGAAGGAGTCGGTCGAGGCAGCACGTTCGGTTGTGCGCAGCCGCGCACGCCGGCTCGGCATCAAGGACGAATTGTTCGAGAAGCGCGATGTGCACGTGCACGTACCTGACGGCGCAACGCCCAAGGACGGACCGAGCGCGGGTGCGGCGATGACGACGGCCTTCGTGTCTGCATTGACTGGTATTCCGGTCCGTGCCGATGTCGCGATGACTGGCGAGATCACGTTGCGTGGCGAGGTCACCGGCATTGGCGGCTTGAAGGAGAAGTTGCTGGCAGCCCACCGCGGCGGCATCAAGACCGTGATGATCCCGGAAGAGAACGTCAAGGATCTGCAGGACATTCCGGAGAACGTCAAGAATCACCTCGAGATCATCCCGGTCAAGTGGATCGACCGCGTGCTCGAGGTGGCGCTCGAAAGAATGCCCGAGCCCCTGCCCGACGAAGAGCCCGTGAAGGTCGACGTCAAGCCGGCGGAGAAATCTGCACCCAAGGACGCAAGTGTCGATGGCCTGACCCACTGATCAGCGATGGTTCGCTGCGAATCCAGCGCCGATCTCTTGCGAAGCGTGTGAAAAATGGGTTAGAATTCTGGCTCTGCTGAAAACGGTGAGACGACATCCAAGGCGTCAAAACACCGTTGAAAGCAAGGCAAGTTTCGCGGGAATAGCTCAGTTGGTAGAGCGCAACCTTGCCAAGGTTGAGGTCGCGAGTTCGAGTCTCGTTTCCCGCTCCAGACTAGACAAAAGGGAAGCTTCGGCTTCCCTTTTTTGTCAGTGAAATCATCGAATCGGTCCACTCGGACTGTTTCATGCGGCGCGATAGCAAAGCGGTTCTGCACCGGATTGCAAATCCGTATAGCCCGGTTCGACTCCGGGTCGCGCCTCCAGAAAAATACGTTGTAAATATAACTTGGAAGCCTCGGTCAGCCCGAGGCTTCGTTGTTTTCGGCGTTCAAACGGGCTCGAACCGGGTTTCTGCTGCCTCGAATTGGTAGCATTGCTACAAGTGCGACCGAAGATTTTCCGGCGAAGAAGACGCACGCATCCGAAGAACGCTCGCCGGCGAAATGTGGTCAGCGCGTGAGCGGCCGTTTCCGACAGGTCCGGAACTGACGATCCCGTACTCTCTGATCGTCGAGATTCTTGTGAAGGCCACCCATGATTGTTGGGCGAGGCAATGACGCCCACCATGGCGGCGGGCTGTCGGGCCGGCGAGATCTGCGCGTAGTTGCAGCGATGCACCAGGCACTCGTCGGTCACTTTGAGGCGGCTGGCAGGTGCTGTCCATTAGAAGCAATCGAAGCCGACGCTCCCCCGCGCGACCGTGCATACAGATCGCGGCTCAACTTCTTGCTCTATCTGCGTCCGGAGCGCAGCTCTAGTGTCGGTGGGCGTGATGCACATCGGGCACATGCGGATGCGCGTGGCGGCCTGGCTCGTGTCGATGCAGATGGCTATGCGCACCGACAGGCATGGATGCGTGCGAATGTTCGTGGTGTCCGTCGTCGTGCCGATGAGCGTGCTCGTGCTCCATCGTGGCGTGCTCGTGTTCATGGACATGCGACTCGGCCAGATGCAGCATGATGCCCAACAGCATCAAGACGCCGCCGACGCCCATCAACCACCCACCGGAGCGGTCCCCCAGCGCAACGGCAAGTGCCGCGCCGATGAATGGCGCGAAAGCGAACACCGACCCTGTGCGGGCCGCACCGAAGGCCCTTTGCGCCAGCAGGTAGAAGCGCAGGCTCAGGCCGTATCCCGTTGCCCCCACCAGGAACAGACCGAGCGCGGCCAATGTGCCTGGCAGCGGCTCCCTCGCGATCACCGCGATCACCGCCGTAGCACTCGCACCGAGTACAGATTTGACCAAAACCACCTGGCTCGGGTCGCGTTCAGCGAGGGCACGCGACAGCGTGTTGTCGGCACCCCAGGCGGCGGTGGCGAGCAGCACGGCGAACAGACCCAGTGCCTGGCCGCCGCCGCTGCGCCCCTGGTCGAGCACCAGCACCACGCCGCCGGCGATCAGAAGCATCATTGCAGCCCACACACGGCGATCCATCGTCTCCCGGTAAAGCAGCCATGCCAGCAGCGCAGTGAAAAGGGCCTCCAGCGTCAACATCAACGATGCGCCGGTACCGCTGGTGTGCTGCAGCCCCCAGGCCAGTGCCACCGGCCCCAGCACGGCGCCGAAACCAGCCATCGCCAGCAGCCGTGGCAGGTCCGCGCGCAGCACCCGCGCTTCGGCTTCCATCGGTTGGCGCGATAGAAGGCCGGCCGCGGCCGCCCCGGCATACAACAATGCTGCCGTGGTAAAGGCCCCGATGCCGGCGCCCAGCTGCTGCACCAGCGGCGTGCTGACGCCAAACAATGCGGCAGCCAACAATGCCAGGACACCGCCGCGCAGCGCCGGCATCCGACTGTGGAGGGTGCTCATCGCTGTGCCCCGATCAGGCCCTGCACCGCCGCTGTCACAGCACCCGCTGCAGGGCGCTGTACTCGCCTTCGGTCTTCAGGTTCACTGTCACGACATTGCCGGTCCGGTTGCGCCAGTAGAAACCGTGTTTGCCATCGAAGGCTGCTTCGATCTCGCCAGCATCGCGCTCGACTTTGCGGCCCTTGCCGTAACCATGGTAGAAGCCCTTGGGTGCATCAATCGGGTCGCCATGGTTGTCGAAGTTCACCGGGCCACCGGCGGTGGTCCACTCGAAACGCACCTTGGCGCCCTTGCGCATGTCGAGCTTGATTTCCGCGGCCTGGCCGGGCTTGAGCGTGACACTGGTTTCGTGCGTAAGGCCAGCAGCCACCGGCGTCGTGGCTGGAGGTGCGATCGCGGGGGCGGCGGTCACGGCCGGGGCGGCGGCCACGATCTGCGCTACTTGAGGCTGCGCCTGCAGCGGTGGTAAACCACTGGCTACAGGGGACACCTGCTGTTGTGCCTCTTGCGCCAGCGCGACCTTGATGTCGCCCATCTTCTTGAGGCCCAGCACGCCCCCGATACCGGTGGGATCAATGCCGTACTCGGCCGGCATCACTACCGCGCTGAGCAGCACACCGGCGACGGCGACGGCGATGAGGGTGGAACGCACGAGCTGGCGCGAGCTGGGCAGCTCTGCGCGTGTGGGAAGGTCGGTGTTGTACATGGGAAAATTCCTTTCGAAGGGCGGTCCTGGCTCAAGCCATGAACCAGCCGGTGAGTTGATAGCCGATGAGCAGGAAACCCGCGCCCATCATCGCTACGTTGGCGGTGTAGGCATGGCGCAGAAAGCTGTCGCTGCGGCGCCAGAACCCCATCAGGATCAGGATGGCGGCCAGAGCCAGCAGTTGCCCGATTTCGACGCCGACGTTGAATGCCAGCAGGTTGGGCCACAGTCCGTCACGAGAAATCTCGTACTCCAGGACTTTGGTCGCCAGGCCGAAACCGTGGATCAGACCAAACACGAGCGTTGCCACCTTGGTGTCGGGCTGCACGCCGAACCAACGCTGAAACGCGCCGAGGTTGTCCAATGCCTTGTAAACAACCGACAGTCCGATGATCGCGTCGATCAGGTAGCCGCTGAAGGCGGTGCCGAAGTACACGCCGAACAACATGGTCGTCGAATGACCGATGGCGAACAGGCTGACGTAAAGTGCGATGTGTTTCATCCGGTAGAGGAAGAAGATCACGCCGAACAGGAACAGCAGGTGGTCATAGCCGGTCACCATGTGTTTGGCGCCGAGATAGACGAATGCCGCCAGGTTGACGCCGGTGATTTCCTGGATGTAGCCCTTGTCCCCCTCGGCCACACCATGCGCGAATGCGCCGATGCAGAAAAGGAGGATGCTGGACAGAAGGAAGAGCAACCGGACATGGCGGTGCCACCGAGAGGGCGAACGCCAACCGGCCTTCGATAAGGCAAATTTCATAGGGTCAGTTCCGATGTCGTTGTCGAGTGGATTGTCAGCACCGCAGCGGCGTCGCCAGGCACCGGACTCGTGCGGCGAGCCAAAGAAGCGAAGGCGTTGCGGATGCCGATCTGCGGCTCACCCGCTTTGTTCTGGACAGTGCGGGCTTCGGACGATGTCAGGTGGTCAAGCGGGGTGGCCTGAACAGACCGTCGGGATCAGGATGTGGCGACGCGATCGGGTAGTCGGTTCCCGGCCGGGCTGAGCCGGTCGGCGAGAACGACGGCGCGATACAGAGAAGCATTCCCAGGGGAACCGTCAAATGGTCGGCCAGCAGGTGCTGCACAGACTCAACCGAATCTTCCACGTGATAGGTGCCATCATCGTGATGGTGGTGACCTTCGCCCTGCGAACCAATCGTCGCGTGTTCGAGGACCGCGAGGGCGTCGTATGCCGAACCCGCGTGTGCCAGCCCGAACGACTGCCAGAGCATGGTCAGTAGCAGGACGAAGACGATCACGCTTCGGTTCATGGCCGGCAGTTTATCCGCTGCGGGGGTCTCCCCAACGTCAGGCCTTCCGAGTCGCCGCCTCTGCTCGCTGAAGCGCCGCCTTTCATGGGTTCTGCTGGCGTGGCTGGTTCCGTTCGCACAGGCGGTGGCCCTGGGCCTGGGCCTGCAATTTTGCGATCGCGGTGAGCGTCCACGTTCAATTGCAGCCACAGCTCCAGCAGCGCCAGATGCCAAAGCTTGCTGCCCTGGATGCGGGTGAACCAGGCCTCGGGTGCCGCGAGCAGCTTGTCGACATAGGCTCGTTGGTACAGGCCGCGCCGCATGCAGGCGTCCGATTCGAGGATGCCGCGCATGAAGGCCAGGAACTCCCCGCTCACGTGTTTCAGCACCGGCACCGGGAAATAGCCTTTGGGTCGGTCGATCACGGCATCGGAAATCAAACCTCGGGAAATTGCCTTGAGCGGGAACTTGCCGCCCTGCTTGAGCTTGAGCTCAGGCGGCATGCGCGCCGCCAGTTCCACCAGTTCGTGGTCCAGGAAGGGCACACGCGCTTCCAGGCCCCAGGCCATCGCCATGTTGTCGACGCGTTTGACGGGGTCGTCCACCACCAGCGTGGTGGTGTCGAAGCGAAGCACCTGGTCGATGAAGGTATCGGCCTGCGGCTGTGCCAGGGCTCTCGCCACCAGCTCGCCGGTCACATCGGACAGGTGATAGGCCGGAGTGACCATCTCGAGGTACTCGGCGTGGTCTCGGTCGAAGTAGTGCTCGCTGAAGCGTTCGAGCGCCGAGCCTTCGGCGGCTTGCATCGTGGGATACCAGAAGTAGCCTCCGAACACTTCATCGGCACCCTGGCCGGAGAGCACGACCTTCACCTGCTTCGAGACACGCTCGCCGAGCAGGTAGAACGCAATCACGTCCTGGCTGACCATCGGTTCTGCCATCTGCAACACCGCTTCGGGCAGCCGGCGCAACACCTCGTCATACGGGATCAGATACTTGTGATGCCGGGTCTTGAATTGGTCTGCCACCTGATCCGAGAACTCGAATTCATCGGCTTTCTCAGTGCCTTCGCCCAGCGTTTCGAAACCCATGGAGAAAGTCTGCAGATCATCTACATG
>JBBRID010000118.1:0-9568 GCA_038221635.1 Burkholderiales bacterium | reverse complement strand
CCAGACAGCTGACGTGCCCGGCGAGGGGCCCCCGGGCATGATCCGTGAGCTGAAGCTGGCGGACTACGCATCCACCTTCGACGCCATGCGTCGCTTCACCGAAAAGCGAGGCGCGCAGACAGCCGATGAGATCTGGCTCTGCGAACACCCGCCGGTGTTCACGCAAGGCCTGGCCGGCAAAGCGGAACACCTGTTGCGCAATCCGGACGCGATCCCGGTGGTGCAGAGCAACCGGGGCGGCCAGATCACCTATCACGGGCCCGGGCAGGTCGTGGCTTATCCGTTGATCGATCTGCGACGGTTGGAGATTTACGTCAAGGAATTCGTCTATCGCCTCGAGCACTGCGTGCTGCGCACGCTCGAGGAGCTCGGCGTCACCGGGCACCGCATTCCGGGTGCGCCAGGGATCTACGTGCGCTTGGCAGATCCGTTCAGTCATGCGCCGCTTGAATCGGTGGCACCGCAGCAACGGGTAGGCGTTGGCGCTGTCGGAGCTTTCGACGGCATCGGCAAGATCGCGGCGCTGGGCATCAAGGTGTCTCGGCACTGCACTTACCACGGTGTTGCGTTGAATGTGGCAATGGACCTGTCGCCCTTCGACTGCATCAACCCCTGCGGCTACGCCGGGCTGCAAACGGTCGACTTGGCTACACTGGGCGTCGATGCCGATCAAGATCGTGTTGCGCAGACGCTTGCGCGGCTGCTGGCCTCCCATTTGAGTCCTTGAATCGACCGACACCGCAGCATCGGTCGGACCAACGCAAAGTGTGCCCATCCATGTCGACCGAAAACGTCACCCGCGAGGCCCTGTCGGCCGCCCTGTACGACGCCACCGCCAAGCAGAAATCGCAGGCGAAGACGGCGCGCATTCCGATCAAGGTGGTTGCCGCAGAAACGCTGAAGAAGCCTGACTGGATCCGGGTCAAGGCGGGCTCGCCGAGCACGCGTTTCTACGAAATCAAGCAGATCCTGCGCGAGCACAAGTTGCATACCGTCTGCGAGGAGGCCTCATGTCCGAACATCGGTGAGTGTTTCGGCAAAGGCACCGCAACCTTCATGATCATGGGCGACAAATGCACACGGCGCTGCCCCTTTTGTGATGTCGGCCATGGCCGCCCAGATCCGCTCGATGCCGACGAGCCGTTGAATCTGGCGAAGACGATCGCCGCGCTGAAGCTGAACTACGTCGTGATCACGAGCGTCGACCGCGACGATCTTCGCGACGGTGGTGCCGAGCACTTCGTCGATTGCATCCGCCAGGTTCGTGAACTGAGTCCGGCGACGCAGATCGAAATCCTGACTCCGGATTTCCGGGGCCGCATGGACCGGGCGCTCGAGATCCTGAAAGCCGCGCCGCCGGACGTGATGAACCACAACCTGGAAACAACGCCGCGTTTGTACAAGGAGGCGCGCCCGGGCTCCGATTATCAATACAGCCTGAATCTCCTGAAGCGGTTCAAGGAATTTGCGCCTCATGTTCCGACCAAGAGCGGCGTGATGGTCGGCCTCGGAGAAACCGACGATGAGATTCTCCAGGTGATGCGCGACATGCGGGCGCACCAGATCGACATGTTGACGATCGGCCAGTACCTTGCCCCCAGCGGCCACCATCTGCCGGTGCGTCGCTACGTGCATCCGGATACCTTCAAGATGTTCGAGCGGGAGGCCGCTGCGATGGGTTTCTCACATGCAGCCGTTGGTGCAATGGTCCGCAGCAGTTATCACGCCGATGAACAAGCCCATGCGGCAGCGCTGGCGGCCGGCCGGCCGAGCGCTGCCGTCGTCAGCTGAAACGGGAATGATCATGTTGCGCAGAAGACACTTCACGCGGTTGCTGCCGTTGGTCGGAACCGTTCTGATCTGTGGATTCGCCGCACCTTCAATGGCTCAGTTCACCGAAACCGATGCCGCGGCTGGCATTCGTTCGGCACTCGAACGTGGCGCAGAGGTTGCCATCTCGTCCCTGGGCCGCACGGATGGATTTCTCGGCAACCCCAAGGTGCGCATTCCGTTGCCGGGTTTTCTCGAGCGCGCGGCAAAGATGCTGCGGTTCACCGGCGGCAGCGGGCGTGTCGATGAATTGGTGACAGCGATGAACCGCGCGGCCGAAGCGGCGATGCCCGAAGCCAGGACCTTGCTGCTCAGCGCGGTGCGTTCGATGAGCGTCGACGACGGCCGCCGGATCCTGACTGGCGGCGACGATTCGGTCACCCAGTTCTTCGCCAACAAGACCCGTGAGCCTTTGACCGACCGCTTCATGCCGATCGTCACCCGCCAGACCGAGCGTTTTGCGTTGGCCGACAAATACAACGCCGTCGCCGGCAAGGCTGCCGGATTCGGCCTGGTCAACCAGCGCGACGCGAACATCCAACAGTACGTGACGGCGAAAGCGCTCGACGGCCTGTACCTGATGATTGCCGAAGAGGAAATGAAGATCCGCAGCGACCCGATCGGTACCGGCAGTGCCATCCTGCAGAAGGTGTTCGGCGGTTTGCGCTGAGGGTTTGTTAAAGCGCGCGCGACAACTCGAACAGCAGCACCGAGGGCAGCGAAGTTTCCAGCGCTTCGCGGCCGACACAGGCCACATTGCCGGTTCTGGCGTCTGACATCTCGAAGGCGTGGCCTTCCTCGGTGATTTCGACGAACGCCATGTTGGGAACCTCGGCCCACA
The DNA here is from genome assembly GCA_038221635.1 of Burkholderiales bacterium. Classification (GTDB taxonomy): domain Bacteria; phylum Pseudomonadota; class Gammaproteobacteria; order Burkholderiales; family Burkholderiaceae_C; genus Ideonella_A. The sequence continues at coordinate 6,897 of JBBRID010000118.1, read as the reverse complement.
ACTCGCTGCGAAGCTGCGCCAATCGCTCGCCTTCCAGAATGCCTTCGAAGACGATGGCGTGCGGCACGGCTTCCTGGCAAAAATCGATCGCTTCCTCCACCGAGGACACAAGGTCGACCAGCAATCCCATGTGGTGAATCGCATTGCGGATCTGCATGCGCACCGCGCGACGCGACGCGAGGATCAGCACATGGCTGCCGACCAGCGGCATCGAGTTCGGGCCGGCCACTGAACTGTCGCTCAGGTCGACACTGCTGACGCCCTCCAGGCTGTGGTTCGCGGTGCGAGGGAATTCCAGGCTGAGTTCGACCAGCGGCCCATCGGCGGTGTGCACCATCACCAGGTCCATGGTGTGGGCGATCTGCTCGATCAAGCGCCAGGTCAGTGAATCGAAGGCGGCAGTGGCCGATCCGCGCCCCTCAGCTGCGCCATCGCTGGTATCGAAGCTGCAGCGCAGGCGGGCATTGGCCGGCCAGGTCTTGATGTCGACGCTGAATCGAAGTTGGCTGCGCGCATGGCGAAGCACCCAGTCGAACATCGTGTTGAGCAGGCTGAACAGCAGTGACGCGTCGGCGAGCACTTCGGCGGGCCGGGTGTCGATCTGGTCGCTGGAAGGCATTGCCAGCCCCTTGGCCTCGGCCTCTCGCGAGCGGTGCAGCACGACGTCCATCAGCATCGCATCCAACTGCAAGCGCTCATGCGACACGCGGATGCGGCGGGACGCGAACCGTGTCAGCTGCTGCGCGGCCATGCCGACCTGCCGCGCCTGTTCGATGGTCGAGCGCAGCTTGCGCACCCTCGATGGATCGATCCGGCCGCCGACGGCCAGCGCGTGAACCTGCTCCAGTGCATCGGTGAGCGGCTCGGCAATGTCAGCCCCCACCTTGCCGACCAAGGTCAGCCACTGGTTGTTGACCGAGCCGCTGCCGGGGGCGGCGGAATCGTCATCTGCCTGGTCGCTCACTTGACTACCCCTCGGGCAAAGCGCTCCGGGTTTCGCGCTTGGGATCGGCCCGGCGCGCTCATTCGACTTCGTTCCGGTGCAGCTGGGCGAGCAGAGCCTGTGGCGCACTGATCATGGCGTCGTGGCCGGTCGCGATTTCATTGACCTGCCAGCTGGCGTCCGACCGCACGCGCTGGCGCATCACCTCGATGGTCGCCAACGATGGCGAATTGCAGTCGATGAATTGGCGTGGCCAGCGTTTGACCCGGTCCGGATCGAAATGCAGCGGATCGTCGTAAAGACTGCCGGGTTGTGGCGTCTGACGTCGCGCAACCCACGCCTGGTCAGGACCTGCCAACCCGAATACCGCCGGATCTGGCGCCGGCAGATGGCCCAGCTCGGCGATCGCCGCGCGGCGCGCTTCGCGCGTCTTCGGGTCGTGCGTTGCGGACCAGCACTCGCCAGGCAGCGGCACCATTGCGTCGAGGTAGACCAGCCTCGACAGCGTGACCGGGTTATCGATCAGATCGGCCACACCGGTGATCACCATGCCGCCGTAACTGTGGCCGACCAGCACGCAAGAGTGAAGTTCTTCGGCTTCGATCACCGCCAGCACGTCGGCGACGTGAGTCGCCAACTTGATTTGTGGAGATATCTGATGGGCACGTTCGCCGACGCCGGTCAGCGATACCGCAAAAGCGCGGTGGTCTTCGGCCCACAAGCCGCGAATGACGCGCTGCCAGCACCAGGCACCATGCCAGGCTCCGTGTACGAGGACGAAGTCCGTCATCCGATCACGCCGTTTTCTCGCAATGTGCTGCGCTGGGCCGCGTCGATGCCGATCGAGGCCAGGATCTCGTCGCTGTGCTCGCCCAGCAGCGGTGGTGGTCGGTCGTAGCGGACCGGCGTAGCCGACATCTTGATCGGGCTTGCGACCATCGGTACCGATCCCGACAGCGGATGTGGCAGGGTCACGGACATCCCGCGTGCGCGAACATGGGGATCGGCAAATGCTTCGGCCAGGTCGTTGATCGGACCGCACGGTACCTTGGCGACTTCGAGGGCTGCCAGCCAATCCGCCTTGTTCTTCTGCTTCATCAGCGCAGCGAGCAACGGAACCAGCACCTCGCGTGATCGGACGCGGTCCGAGTTGCGGGCAAAGCGCGGATCGCTGGCCAGCTCGGGTGCACCGGCGATCTGGCAGAACTTCGCAAACTGGTTGTCATTGCCGACGGCGACGATCAAGTGCCCGTCCGCAACCTCGAATACCTGGTACGGCACGATGTTCTGATGCGCATTGCCTGCGCGGCGCGGCGCCACACCAGTAGTCAGGTAGTTCGAGCCGAGGTTGGCGAGCATGGCGATCTGCGTGTCGAGCAGCGCCATGTCGATCACCTGGCCTTGCCCCGTCAGATCACGGTGTCGCAACGCGGCCAGGATTGCGACAGTCGAATACATGCCAGTGAAAAGATCGGATACGGCGACGCCAACCTTCTGTGGCCCGCCTCCGGGCAGGTCGTCGCGCTCCCCGGTCACGCTCATCAGTCCGCCCATGCCCTGGATGGCGTAGTCGTAACCGGCCCGGTCACGATATGGGCCGGTCTGTCCGAAGCCGGTGACCGAGCAATAAATCAGCCGAGGATTGAGCGCCAGCAGGCTGTCGGAGTCGAGCCCGTAGCGCGCCATGTCGCCGACCTTGTAGTTTTCGACGAAGACATCGCTCTGCTCGACCAGGGAGCGAATCAGCGCCTGGCCCTGCGGATGCGCGATATCGATCGTGATCGACCGCTTGTTGCGGTTCGCGCCCAGGTAGTACGCGGCTTCCGCGGTATCTGCGCCGTCGCGATCCTTCAGATAGGGCGGGCCCCAACTGCGCGTATCGTCGCCGCCCGCGTGCCGGGGGCCGCCGGGGCGTTCGACCTTGATTACATCGGCGCCCAGGTCGCCGAGCGTCTGGGTGCACCAGGGCCCCGCCAGGATGCGCGACAAGTCGAGCACTCGAACGCCGTTCAAGGCCTGCACGATGGCGCCAGCCGTGCCAGCTGCTTCCTCATTGGTCATGCAGCAATTGTGCTTCAGCCGGGATAATCCGCTGATGCAGCTTGGTGGACGTTCGATTGCCGTGGCGGCTCTTTTTATGGCGGCCGCATGTTCGCCGACCTTCGACTGGCGCGAGTCGCGGTCCGCCGCCGGGCTGCTCGCGCTGTTTCCTTGTCGGCCAGAAGTAAATTCCCGGCGGCTCGTGATGGCCGGCGACCCGGTGACCATGGATCTCACGACCTGCAGTGCGGGTGACCTGACCTTTGCGATCGGGCGGCTCGAGGTGTCCGACAGCACGCGGGTCGAGCTGTTCAAGCAGGTGTTGCGCGAGGCGCTGCAGGTCAATCTGGCGGTGCCGGCTCGACCGGCGGCTTTAGACGTGGAGGCTGCGCCGACGGGGGACAAACCGTGGATCGTTGAAGGGACCGGCCCCGACGGCGAGCCCATGCAGGCTCAAAGTCGCATCTTCAACAAGGGAACGACCGTATTTCAAGCTACCGTCATCGGCCGGCGACTCGCGCCGGAGGTAGTCGACTTCTTTTTTTCGTCGATCAGGGCACCACCCTGATTCGAGCTGCTGGTGCCGCGTAAAGGGCGTCCATGTCGTGCAGTTGCAACTGGAGTGTGGTGTCGGCGTCACACTTGGTTGCAGGTGGGTCGTTCCAGTGACACTGTATAGGTTTCGGTAAAAGGAGAGAGTCACGTGCATGTGGCGAGGAGAGTTCCTGACGGCGCTCGCAGGCGATCCGCTTGTCGGCGGCAATCGGGAGTGATGCGTTGAAGGCATGTCGGAGCCGAAGCGGCTTGCGGCATATTTTCTCAGAATGCGAATCGATGCCGCTCAGGCGTTTGTTACCGATCTCGCGTTCTCCGCTTAAAGAATTCTGCGTGGCCACCGATACCTGACGAACGATGCCCGGCTTATTGATCATTGCGCATGCACCACTCGCCAGCGCGCTGCGAGAGGTGGCTCGCCATACATTCCCGGATTCCCCGCTGCATCTTCAGGCATTCGACGTCACGTCCGAAATGAGCCCCGAAGAGATCGAACAGGGCGCGGGGGCACTGCTGTGGAAAGTGGGCAACCCTGATGCATTGATCCTGACCGACGTGGTTGGCGGCACGCCCTGCAACATCTCGAAGCTGCTCGCCAAGGCGTTGAATGGCGTCGATGGCAAGCGGGTCAAGGTGATCAGCGGGGTCAACGTACCGATGTTGTGGCGGGCCCTCGGTCACGTCGATGATTCAATCGACAAGCTCTTGGAGTGTGCCTTTGCGGGGGCGACCGAGGGCATCAAAATCCAGGCCAGCACAAAACCGCAGAATCAGGCACAACGAACCGGTGCAAATGATCAAGACGCCAGTCAACATCAGCAATAAGCTCGGCCTGCATGCCCGTGCCTCAGCCAAGTTGAGCAAATTGGCTGGAAGCTTCAAAAGCGAGATCTTTCTGGCGCGTGAAGGCCGGCGTGTCAATGCCAAGAGCATCATGGGTGTGATGATGCTCGCCGCTGGAATGGGCAGCCAGCTCGATCTCGAGGTCGATGGCGGCGATGAAGAGGCGGCTTCTGCAGCGATCGTTGCCTTGATCAACGACAGATTCGGCGAGGGCCAATAGGCCTGCTGAGTCCGCTCCGGGTTTCCGCGGTCGGGCAACTCGAAACGGCCGGCTCGCCAGGGTCTGCTCCGCTGCTAGCATGTGCCAATGAGCATTCAGGTCTTCGGCTTGCCGATATCGCGTGGCGTTGCCATCGGGCGCGCGGTGCTGGTTGCTTCGAGCCGGATCGATGTGGCCCACTACTTCGTCGATCCTGAGCAGGCTGCAGCAGAAATCGAACGACTGCGCAGCGCGCGCGACCAGGTCGCCGCAGAACTTGTCGCACTGAAGCGCGATATGCCTGGCGATGCGCCGCCCGAACTCGCGGCGTTGCTCGATGTGCACCTGATGCTGTTGCACGACGACACGCTGACGTCGGCCACCAAGCAGTGGATCGTCGACCGGCACTACAACGCCGAATGGGCGTTGTCGGCACAGTTAGAGGTGATCGCGCGCCAGTTCGACGAGATGGAGGACGAATACTTGCGCGAGCGCAAGGCGGATCTCGAGCAAGTCGTCGAGCAGATGTTGCGGACGATGGCGCGAGGAGCGGCCGCAGGCGGGGCCAACGCCGGCATGCACCGCACCGTTCCGCCCGCCCGCGACTTTGCCGGCGAGGACGCGCTGGTTCTGGTCGCCAACGACATCGCACCGTCCGACATGTTGCAGTTCAAGCGCAGCGTGTTTGCCGGTTTCGTGACCGATGTCGGTGGCAAGACTTCGCACACGGCGATTGTTGCCCGCAGTCTCGACATTCCTGCCGTCGTCGGCGCGCGAGACGCCAGCCGCATGATCCGACAGGACGATTGGCTGATCATCGATGGAGACATGGGCGTCGTCATCGTCAATCCGTCGCCGATCGTGCTGGAGGAATACCGGTTTCGCCAGCGGCAGAGCGAGCTCGAACGGATTCGCCTGGCCCGGCTGCGGCACACGCCGGCGGTGACGCTCGACGGTGAAAGTGTTGAGCTGCTCGCCAACATCGAGCTGCCGTCGGATGCCGAGCAGGCGTTCGAGGCCGGGGCAGTCGGGGTCGGCTTGTTCCGCACCGAATTCCTGTTCATGAATCGAAACGGTAACTTGCCCGACGAGGACGAGCAGTTCGAGGCCTACGTTGCCGCGGTGGAAGCCATGCATGGCATGCCAGTGACGATCCGCACGGTCGACGTGGGCGCGGACAAGCCGCTCGAGCGGATGAGCATCAATGACTTGCGACACGAACATGCGCTGAATCCCGCGCTCGGCCTGCGGGCGATTCGCTGGAGTTTGTCGGAGCCGGTGATGTTCCGCCAGCAAATCAGGGCAATTCTTCGTGCCAGTACGCGTGGGAAGGTGCGCATGTTGATTCCGATGGTGGCGCAGCTGCGTGAGATCAAGCAGACCTTCGAGGCCATCGAGCGGGCGAAAGCGCAGCTGAAGGAGTCGGGCCTAGCGTTCAACAAGGTGGAGATCGGCGCCATGGTCGAAGTGCCGGCGGCAGTAATGATCCTGCCGACCATTCTTCGCTACTTCGACTTCGTTTCGATCGGGACGAACGATCTGATTCAATATACGTTGGCCATTGACCGGGCCGACGAGGCGGTGGCGCATTGCTTCGACTCCTGGCATCCGGCGGTGCTGGGCATGGTGTCGAGCACCATAGCCAACAGCAACAGCGCCGGACGTGGTGTATCGGTGTGTGGCGAGATGGCGGGCGATCCGGCGTTCACCGAATTGCTGCTCGGCATGGGGCTGCGGAGCTTCTCGATGCACCCTGCGCGCATTCCTGCCGTCAAACAGCGCATCCTGCGTGCCGACACGCGTAAATTGGTCGGGCGCACGGCTGCTGTGTTGAGCCACGAAGACCCTGAAGCTGAGCTCAAACGCCTTTTGGCCGGCTGAACTCGGTGCGCCGGCCGCTTGCTTGCGCAACGACGGAAAAACGTGCTACAGTCGATGTCTTCGCTCAGCACGACAAATGCAGCGACCGCCGCAAGAAGCCAGCCGAACAAGCTGCGGCAGCCGAGAGGCAAGGCGACAAACCTGCGGCAGCCGAGAGGCAAGGCGACAAACCGAACACCCAGTCAAGCAAAGAAATAAAATTCGAAATGCTTGACGGACAAAGAGAAAGGATGCTAAAGTCCCATCTCTTTGCTGCTGACGAAAAATCAGCGCAGCGCCGCGAAGTAAAATGCACGGTGCAGCTCTTTAAAAACTAACAGCCGATAAGCGTGGGCGTGGAAGGTAAGGGTGATGAGACATTGAAAGATGTCGAGTCTCCTGGACTTTAAACGCTCACTGAAGAGAAGACCATGCTGGAGTCAAATCCAGCGTGGGT
>JBBRID010000117.1:0-9581 GCA_038221635.1 Burkholderiales bacterium | reverse complement strand
GCGAGGTCGAGCCACAAAAAGAACGGCTGGTTCGCAACACCGCGCAATTCGTTGAAGGCCATGGTGCCAACAACGTGCTGCTGACGGGTGCCCGCGGCACCGGCAAGAGCTCGCTGATCAAGGCCTGCCTGAACGAGTTTGCCGACCGCGGTCTGCGCCTGATCGAGGTCGACAAATCCGACCTGGTCGATCTGCCCGATATCGTCGATATCGTTTCGGAACGGACCGAGCGCTTCATCGTCTACTGCGACGACCTCAGCTTCGATGAAGGCGAGGCCTGCTATAAGGCGCTGAAGTCGATTCTCGACGGCTCGATTTCGCAGGCCGGTGACAACGTGCTGGTCTACGCGACCAGCAACCGCCGCCACCTGCTGCCCGAATACATGAAGGAAAACCTCAGCTACCAGCACACCGAGGACGGCGAGGTGCATCCGGGCGAGGTGATAGAAGAGAAGATTTCGCTGTCCGAGCGCTTCGGTTTGTGGGTCAGCTTCTATCCCTTCACGCAGGCTGAATATCTGGCGATCATGGCGCAGTGGCTGCGCGGTTTCGGGGTCGCCGAAGATGCGATTGCGGCGGCTCGTCAGGAAAGCCTGGTCTGGGCACTCGAGCGCGGCTCGCGCTCGGGCCGTGTCGCCTACCAGTTTGCCAAGGACTACGCCGGGAGGCACATCGCGTGAGCGGCGCGCCGGCGCGCGTTCCCGTCGATGTTGCCGTCGGCGTCTTGATCGAGCGCCTGCCCGACGGCCGCGATGGGCAGTTCTTGCTGACCTCGCGTCCCGCCGGCAAGGTCTACGCGGATCATTGGGAATTTCCGGGCGGCAAGCTGGAAATCGGCGAATCGGTCGAGCAGGCCCTGCGTCGCGAGTTGCGCGAGGAGCTCGGCGTGCAGATCGGCGCCGTGCTGCCGTGGAAGGTCGAGTTGGTCGACTACCCGCACGCACTGGTCCGGCTGCATTTCTGCAAGGTCTACGAATGGCAGGGCGAATTTCAGATGCTCGAGCGCCAACAAATGGCGTGGCAGGATTTGCCGGTGCAGGTGACGCCGGTGCTGCCCGGCACCATTCCGGTGCTGCGGTGGTTGGCAGAAGAGCGAAATCACGACGGCCCCACGATCGAGGCGGCTGGTCTCGCCTACACTGACCGCATGAGCTGGCTCGATGACATCAAATGGGACGAGCAGGGTCTGGTGCCGGTGATTGCCCAGCAGCGCGGCAGCAACGAGATCCTGATGTTTGCCTTCATGAATCGCGAAGCATTGCAGGCCACCATTCAGCGAGGTGAGGCGGTCTACTGGAGCCGGTCGCGCCAGCGCTTGTGGCACAAGGGGGAAGAATCCGGCCATGTGCAGGCGGTGCATGAAGTTCGCCTCGATTGCGATGGCGACGTATTGTTGCTGTCGGTCACGCAATCGGGTTCACCTGCAATCGCCTGCCATACCGGGCGACACAGTTGTTTTTTCCGTCGGCTCGAGGACGATGAATGGAAAACCGTCGAGCCGGTCTTGAAAGATCCGGCACAGATCTACAAATAGGGTGATGGAAATCGAAACCCGATCGGCGTCACAAGACGTTCTCGCCCGACTTGCCGAAGTGGTTGCGCAACGCCGTGGCGGCGACCCGGATCGCAGCTATGTGGCCCGTCTGTTCGCGAAGGGCAACGACGCCATCCTGAAAAAAATCGGTGAGGAAGCGACTGAAACGGTGATGGCGGCGAAGGACGGCGACCAGCAGAAAATCGTCGCCGAGATGGCTGATCTCTGGTTTCACTGCCTGCTGGCGCTCGAAGCCTTCCAATTGAAACCGGCGGACGTGCTCGCCGAACTGCAGCGCCGCGAGGGCCTCTCCGGTCTCGAGGAATTTGCCGCCCGCCGACTCCAGCAACGAGAGGACAAAGGAACATGAACGACGTGATCCAGTTTGACGACCGCATGCGGTCTTTGAAGACGGTGGGCCATATCAGCTACCTGCTGCATACCGTGGTGGCGATCGGTGCGGTGCTGCCCGGCATACAGGCCAGCGTGGCGCTGTTGCTGGTCGCCTTTCTGATCGATCTGATCAAGAAAGACGACGCGGTCGGCACCTGGCAGGAATCGCATTTCCGCTGGCGCATCCGCAGCGTGCTCTGGGCGGGCGGCCTCTACCTTGTGACGGCGCCGTTGTGGGTCTTGCTTCTCGTGCCGGGCTGGATCGCCTGGGCGCTGATTTCGATCTGGTTCCTGTACCGCGTGGTGCGTGGCTGGATCAACCTCAGCAACAACGCCCCGATGCCGGATTGATACGCGGCCCACTCATCTTTCTTGCCCAACATGAGCCACGATCCCAACTGCATCTTCTGCAAGATCGTCGCAGGCACGATTCCCTGCCGAAAGGTCTATGAAGACGAGGAGGTGCTCGGCTTCCACGACATTGCGCCGTGGGCGCCGGTGCACTTTCTGCTGATTCCGAAGCAGCACATCGGGTCCTTGTACGACACCAATCCGGAGCAACATGCTGCATTGCTCGGCAAGATGTTGTCGCTTGCACCCAAGCTGGCACTGGAGCAAGCTGTCGTCAATGGCTTCAGGGCGTTCGTCAACACCGGCCCCGACGGACGGCAGGAAGTGCCTCATCTGCACCTGCACGTGATCGGCGGACCGCGGCCATGGGCCAAGGGTTAGCGGGCTGTCGACACGGTGCTTCGTCCGCTATTGCATCAGGGTGTCATGGCGGTCGCCTAGAATCCTGCCCTATTGAGACAGGAGAAAATCATGGGTTCGTTCAGTGTCTGGCACTGGTTGATCGTGTTGTTGATCGTGGTGCTCGTTTTCGGCACCAAGAAACTCAAGAACATGGGTTCCGATCTGGGTGGTGCGGTGAAAGGCTTCAAGGATGGCGTTCGTGACGGCGGATCCACCAGTGAAACCGATCCCAACGCGCCAAAGGTGACGACCACGCAAAAGCGCGACGACGGCAACACCGTCGATGTCGAATCCAAGACCAAGGTGTGAAGCATATCGGCTTGAATCTGGTCTTGCTCGTACTGGCTGGAGCGGCCTGCGGTTGGCTCGATGATTGATTTCGGTTTCGACAAGATCGCGTTGATCGGCGCTGTGGCGCTGATCGTCATTGGCCCCGAGCGCTTGCCCCGAGTGGCTCGTACGGTGGGCCATTTCATTGGCAAGGCGCAGCGTTATGTCTCGGATGTCAAGGCCGAGGTCAACCGCTCGATCGAACTCGAAGACCTGAAAAAGATGAAGAGCGAGTTCGAAGACGCCGCGCGCAATGTGGAAAGCAGCGTCAACAGCCAGATTCATCAGACGAAGTCGGATCTCGATCAGGCGTGGGGCGATTCAGCCGACAGCACCGGATCGAGGAACGATGCCTACGTCCCGCCACCTCCGCAATACCGCCATCCGAAGAAGAACTGGCGCCTCAAGCGCGGCGCCACCCCGCAGTGGTACAAGCACCGCAATGGCGTGCGTGGCAAGGCCCAGTCGGGTGCCGCGCGGGTGGCCCGCTTCAGACCGCCTCAGACAAGAAATTGATCATGCATCGCCCGGCCGCGATTGAGCGCGCGCTCCCATGAGTTCCAAGGATTCCGGTCCCGATGAACTCGGGGGCACTGAGCAGCCTTTCGTCTCGCACCTGATCGAATTGCGGGACAGGCTGATCCGCGCGTCGATCGCAGTCGGCGTGTGTTTTGCCGCGTTGGCATTCTGGCCCGGACCTGGCAATCTGTACGACATGCTGGCTGCGCCGCTGGTAGCACAGTTGCCCGCCGGCGCCACGCTGATCGCAACCAACGTGATCTCGCCGTTCGTGGTGCCCTTGAAGATCACGTTGATGGCGGCATTTCTGGTGGCCTTGCCAGTCGTGCTTTATCAGGTCTGGGCATTCGTCGCGCCGGGTCTGTACACCCACGAGAAGAAACTGGTTTTCCCGCTGGTGATCTCGAGCACCTTGCTGTTCTTCGTCGGCATCGCGTTCTGCTATTTCTTCGTCTTCGGCCAGGTCTTCAAATTCATCCAGAGTTTTGCGCCGAAAAGCATTACCGCGGCACCTGACATCGAGGCCTATCTGAGCTTCGTGTTGACAATGTTCATCGCATTCGGAGCGGCCTTCGAAGTGCCGATCGTCGTCATCGTGCTGGTCCGTCTGGGCATCGTCGATATCGACAAGCTGAAAGCATTCCGCAGCTATTTCATCGTGCTGGCGTTCATCATCGCGGCCGTCATCACGCCGCCCGACGTCGTCTCGCAACTGGCGTTGGCGATACCGATGATTCTTCTCTACGAGGCAGGGATCGTGGCAGCCGGCTTCTTCATGAAGCACACCAAGGCGCCAGACGCGAACGACGAATCGGCAACGTCCTGACCCTCGGCAGTGCCTTTCGACGCGTCAGCCGGGGCGCGATCAGCGTTTCGGCAACGGTGCCCTGGGCCGCTCGGCAACGACGACGACCAGTTCGAGCGTCTTGCTGCCACGTTGCACGGAGATGACTGCGGACGCCTTCGGCTTTAGTTCAGCCACTGCGCTGAGCAACTGCGAGGTGTTTTTCACCGGCGTGCTGGCCACCGCAGTGACGACATCGCCAGGGCGTATGCCGCCGGCCCCGGCCGGGCCGTTCTGCAGCACACCGGTGATCAGTACGCCTTGGTTGACCGGCAAATTGAAGGTCTGGGCGATTTCAGGCGTCAGGTCGCGCGGTTCGACGCCGATCCAGCCACGGGTGATCGCCCCGTCCCTGATCAAACCTTCCATCACCTGCCGCGCAGTGGTGGCCGGAATCGCAAAACCGATGCCGAGGCTGCCCCCGCTGCGCGAAAAGATCGCGGTGTTGATGCCCATCAGATTGCCCCGCGCATCGACCAGTGCACCGCCCGAATTGCCTGGATTGATCGCAGCATCGGTCTGGATGAAGTTCTCGAAGGTGTTGATGCCAAGCTGAGACCGGCCCAGGGCGCTCACGATGCCGGCCGTTACTGTCTGCCCGACACCGAAGGGATTGCCGATGGCCAGCACCACATCGCCGACCTGCAGCGCATCGGCATCGCCGAAAGTGATGACCGGCAGCCGATCGAGATCGATCTTCAGCACCGCGACATCGGTTTCCGGATCGCTGCCGACCAGTTTGGCATTGGCGCGCCGGCCATCGCTCAGAGCCACCTCGATGTCGTCGGCGTTCTCGATCACGTGGTTATTGGTCAGCAGGTATCCCTCGGGCGAAACGATCACGCCCGAACCCAGGCCGACTTGTGCCTGTTGGCGCCCCTGCTCGCCAAAGAAGAAGTTGAACCACGGATCGTTGCTCGGCGCCGTCCGGCTGCCGGATTGACTGGCGGTGATGCTGACCACCGCCGGCGTTGCCAGCTTGGCCGCCGTGCTGTAGCTGCCGAATACCGCCGCGCCCGACTTGTTGTCGGACTTCGGTGCCGTCATCACCGACACCACGGTCGGCAAATCACCTGTGCTGCCGCGCCCGAGCCAGTCGGGTTTCAGCGTTGCCAAGACGAACAGCACGGCGAGGCTGACGGTTACTGCTTGTGAGAATATCAGCCAGGTCTTGCGCATGTACAGTTCTTCCAATGGCCCACCGCAGCGAACTCGAAAACTACTTGAACGACCTGCTGGATGTGGGGCGCTTTCGCGATTATGGGCCGAACGGCTTGCAAGTTGAGGGCAAACCCGAGGTTTGCAAGATCGTGTCGGGAGTTACTGCCAGCCTGGCACTGATTGATGCCGCAATTGAAGCGCAGGCCGATGCGCTGCTCGTCCACCATGGTCTGTTCTGGCGCGGCCAGGACGGTCGGGTCGTTGGCTGGATGAAAGTCCGGCTGGCCAGATTGCTTGAGCACGGCATCAACCTGTATGCCTATCACCTGCCACTGGACGCCCATCCCGAATTCGGCAACAACGCCCAACTGGGGCGTCGACTCGGCTGGCAGGCCGACCGCTTTTTCGGTGAACAGGGCCTCGGGTTCATCGGCGACGCCGCATCGACGCCCGACTTGCCGACGCTCGCTGTTGCCTTGACGAAGCAACTGGTGCGCGAACCGCTGGTTGCCGGCGGAGACGGCCGGCCACTGCGCCGGATTGCGTGGTGCACCGGCGGGGCGCAGTCGTATTTCGAAGCGGCCATTGCGGTCGGCGCCGATGCCTTCGTGACCGGCGAAATTTCCGAACCCCAAGCCCATCTGGCACGCGAAACCGGTGTGGCCTTCCTGGCCTGCGGCCATCACGCGACCGAGTGTTTCGGCGCGCCGGCGGTCGCGCAGCGGCTGGCTGAGCAATTCGGCTTGGCGCATCGCTTCATCGAGATTTCCAACCCCGCATGAACGTGTTGACGACAACCGCAAAACTTTCGCAGCCGGGGCACGGCCGTACCGATCTTCCTATCGCAGTAACGATGGGCGACGCCTGTGGCATCGGCCCGGAAATCGTCGCCAAACTGTTTCGAGACGCCAGCCCGGAAGGCGGATTTGTGGTGGGCGATGTCGGTGTGATGCGGCGTGCTGTGCAACTGACCGGCGGCCTGTTGCCGGTGGTCGTGATCGACAGCCCTGCCGAGGTGGCCGGCCTTCCGGTTGGTTGCCTGCCACTGTTGCCCTGCATGGGCCTGCCGCCCGACCTGATTCAGGCGCCGCTCGCGACAGTCGATGCCCGAGCCGGCGCTGGCGCCGCGGCGTGCATCGAACAGGCCGCCCGGTTGGCGATCAGCGGGCAGATCGCGGCCGTCGTGACTGCGCCGATCCACAAAGAAGCGTTGGCGCTGGCCGGCATCGGTTTCCCCGGCCACACCGAAATGTTGCAAAGCCTGGCGGCGACCGATGGGGTACTTCCGCCGGTGCGAATGATGCTGGCCAACGATGAACTGCGCTGCGTGCTGGTGACCATCCACCTGTCGCTGCGCCGGGCCATCGATTCGCTGAGTACGCCGTTGATTCTCGAGACGCTGCGGATCACCCATCGCAGCAGCGCGGCTGCCTGGGGCCGGCGGGCGCCCCGGATCGCAGTGGCAGGGCTCAATCCGCATGCCGGTGAAGGCGGCCTGTTCGGCGACGAAGAGATTTGTCTGATTGCGCCGGCCATTGCAGCCGCGCGTGCCGAAGGCATCGATGCGACCGGCCCGTACGCTCCTGACACCGTTTTCATGCGGGCGCGCGATACGCCCGACCACCCCGGGGAATTTGATGTCGTGGTTGCGATGACACACGATCACGGCCTGATACCGGTCAAATACCTCGGCGTGGAGCATGGCGTGAACGTGACGCTGGGCTTGCCCTTCGTGCGCACCAGCCCGGATCACGGCACTGCATTCGATCTGGCGGGAAGCGGCAGAGCCGACATGTCGAGCCTGGCCGCTGCCTGGCGCATGGCGAAGCGGCTTGTCGCCGCCAGCGCCACACGCTCTGCTTGAAGCCTACTTGCGCAGCGAGTCGCGAATTTCGCGCAGCAACACGATGTCTTCAGCAGGAGCCGCCGGCGGTGCGGGCAGCGCCGGCGGCTCTTCGCGCTGCAGCCGGATGATCTGTTTGACCATCATGAAGACGATGAAGGCCAGGATGATGAAATTCACCGCTATGGTGATGAAGTTGCCGTATGCGAACAACGGCACGCCAGCCTTGGACAGGGCCTCGTAGGTCATCGGTCCGGCATACCCGGCGGGCGGCGCGGCGAGCATGACAAAGAAATTGGAGAAGTCGAGGCCGCCGAAGATGCGGCCGACCACCGGCATGATCATGTCCTTGACCAGCGAATCGACGATTTTGCTGAAAGCCGCACCGATGATCACGCCGACGGCCAGGTCCATCACATTGCCCTTCAGTGCGAAGGCCTTGAATTCCGCTGTCATTCCCATTTGTTTGTCTTCCTTGTTGGTGGACGATGCCATTGGTGACCTGATGCCACCGTGTGAGCGTTTGCCGGTTGGCCGGGATTTCCGGCTGGCGCACAGTAGTCGTCGGTGTGTTGTCAGTCAATCGGGCTTTGCGCAAGCTTCGAGTCCCATGAGCCCCGGTTGGGCTTGCCGCGTCGGACAGAATCACGGGTTGTCCCGGACTAGAAGTCATTTTCGAGGTTCTTCCATGAGCGAGCGGCAGGTCGATAACAGCAAGAGAACTTGGTTGATCGCGTCGAGTTGCGCAGGCGTCGTGGGTGGCGCTGCAGTGGCGGTGCCTTTCGTCAGCAGTTTCCAGCCCTCGGAGCGCGCGCGCGCGGCCGGCGCCCCGGTTGAAGTCGATATCGGATCGATCAAACCCGGCGAGATGTTGACCGTCGAATGGCGCGGCAAG
Source organism: Burkholderiales bacterium (assembly GCA_038221635.1). GTDB lineage: Bacteria > Pseudomonadota > Gammaproteobacteria > Burkholderiales > Burkholderiaceae_C > Ideonella_A. Next base: position 1,309 of record JBBRID010000117.1, on the reverse strand, counting down.
CCGGTCTGGATCGTTCGGCGCACGCCGGAGGAGCTTGCGGCGCTGAAAACGATCGACGGCCAGCTTGCCGATCCGAATTCCCTGCGCAAACCCGATGAACTGACGCCTGAATATGCGCGCAACGAATACCGGTCGATCAAGCCCGAGTATCTGGTGGCGGTGGGAATCTGCACCCATCTTGGTTGCTCGCCGTCGGCGCGTTTCACGCCCGGGCCCCAGCCTTCGTTGCCCGACAGCTGGATCGGCGGTTTCCTGTGCGCCTGCCATGGCTCGACGTTCGATCTGGCAGGCCGCGTCTACAAGAACAAGCCCGCGCCGGACAACCTCGAGATCCCGCCGCACACCTACCTGACCGCCACCACGCTGTTGATCGGCGAGGACAAGAAGGCTTGACGCCAGACTACAACTCACTGAAGTTGGCTAACTCAGCAGATCGCACACCATGGCAGAAATGAAAGTTGCACCGCCCGACGCGCCAATGGGCGAGAAGTTGATGACCTGGGTGGACAATCGCTTCCCGGCGTCCAAGCTGTACAAGGAGCACCTCTCCGAATACTACGCTCCGAAGAACTTCAACTTCTGGTATTTCTTCGGTTCACTGGCGATGCTGGTTCTGGTGATCCAGATTGTCACCGGCATCTTCCTGGTGATGCACTACAAACCGGACGCGGCACTGGCTTTCGCTTCGGTTGAATACATCATGCGCGACGTGCCCTGGGGCTGGCTGGTGCGTTACATGCACTCGACCGGCGCCTCGGCATTTTTTGTCGTCGTCTACCTGCACATGTTCCGCGGCCTGATCTATGGCAGCTACCGCAAGCCGCGGGAGTTGATCTGGATCTTTGGCTGCGCAATTTTCCTGTGCCTGATGGCTGAGGCCTTCATGGGTTATCTGCTCCCCTGGGGTCAGATGAGCTATTGGGGTGCGCAGGTGATCGTCAACCTGTTCTCGGCGATCCCGCTGATCGGCCCGGACCTCGCGCTGCTGATCCGCGGCGACTACGTGGTCGGCGATGCCACGTTGAATCGTTTCTTCGCCTTCCACGTGATCGCGGTGCCACTGGTTCTGCTCGGCCTGGTCGTTGCGCACCTGATCGCTCTGCACGAAGTGGGTTCGAACAACCCCGACGGCGTCGAGATCAAGGCCAAGAAGGATGCGGCCGGTCGTCCGCTGGACGGCATTCCCTTCCATCCGTACTACACGGTTCACGACATCCTCGGCGTCAGCGTCTTTCTGTTCATATTCAGTGCGATCATTTTCTTCGCGCCTGAGCTCGGGGGCTACTTCCTCGAGTACAACAACTTCATC
>JBBRID010000116.1:0-9624 GCA_038221635.1 Burkholderiales bacterium | reverse complement strand
ATCACCAGCGGCATCTTGTGGTCGCCACCGACACTTTCGGCCGCACCGGCGATCGCGATCACGTTGTCCACACTCATCACGAGATCGGCAATGATCACGGTCTTCACTGCGGCCCAGAGGCGGTCGCTACCCTGGATCGAGCCGTGCCCCTCTTCGTCATCGGGGGCCAGCAGCTTGACGCCGATCCAAAGCAGCAGGATGGCGCCGACGATTTTCAGGAACGGAATTGCCAACAACGTCAGGGCAAAGAAGATCAGGATCACGCGCAGCAAAATCGCACCGGCGGTGCCCCAAAGAATGCCCTGCGTACGCTGCTTCGGCGGCAGCTTGCGGCAGGCCAACGCGATCACGACGGCGTTGTCGCCGCCCAGCAGAATGTCGATCATGATGATCTGACCGACCGCGACCCAGAACTCCGGGGTCATGAACTCTTGCATGCGTGCAGTCTCCGTTGCGAAGGCGTTTCAGCGTCTTGACGAATCGGGCGCCCGCCTGACTGTGCCGACAGGCGACCCGTTCCGCTCAGGTTTTAGAATAGGTGAAGCGAGGTGAACTTCGGGCAACACGCAACTGGTTGTCGATGTCGACCACGCCAGCCACAGCGGCCACCACCGTCTGTGTCAAATCGCGCTCGCTCTCGCTGAAAACGATGCCACTCAAGATCACGTGACCGGCGCGGCTTTCGATCGAAACCTTGACCTCGTGGGTCCGCTCGTCGGCGCGCAGGGCAGACCGGATGCGCGCCTGGAGCGCCATGCGATCGATCTGATCGAGCGAGTCCGGTGTTTCTGCAAACTCCGGCCGACCGGCCAGTTCGCGAATCACCGCCACGCAGCTGTCGATCGACAGCCGATCCGTGTTGAGCACCAGGTCGTACAACAACGGATCGCCCCAGCTCACGTCGAAAAGATCGTGCATCCTCGATGCGTGGGCACGGTCGCTTCGCTGAATTTCATCGCGCGCGGTATCCTCGTCGTCCGTTTCCAAGTGATCCATCAGCCAGGCAACGCGTTTGTCGAGAGAGCGCGTGACGCGCACCGAGATCACGTGTGGCACCGAGCGCAGCAGGCAGGTCGAGCCCCAGCCACGCAGCACCACATTGCCATTCTTGGCGACGTCGAGAACCTCTTCGGCGGTGAAGATCGCCATGCTGTCGCGATCGGCGCGCAAACGCTCGATTGGACCGGCCTTGCCTTCGCGAAGCCGGTTCACCAGGCTCTTGGAGACGTGCATCCGGTTCGCCACGTGGTCGATCACCTCATGGCGAGCGATCGCGAGCTTCATTTCCTCGGCCAACTTGACGGCGACGTCCTTGGCCAGCGAGCCCATTTCCTGGGTAAATGCAATGACGGGCATGGCGTCCTCCGCTTTATTCGACCGGCTGTTCTTCGGGGAAATCCGACTTCTTGGGTGGCCGAGCCAAGGCTATCACCTTGGAAATCAGTGGCCAGAACAACATCACCAGGGCCAGCGTGGTGATTGAGCCAACCAGCCAGTTCGACCACATGATGCCGAGATCGCCTTGCGATGCCAGCATCGACTGCCGAAACGCATTTTCAGCCTTGTCGCCGAGCACCAGGGCGAGCACCAGTGGCGCCAACGGATAGTCGAGCTTCTTGAACACGTAGCCGACCACGCCGAATCCGAGCATCATCCAGATGTCGAGCATCGCGTTGGCCACCGTATAGGCGCCAATCGCACAGATCACGATGATGACTGGCGCGATGATCGAGAACGGGATGCGCAGGATCGACGCGAACAGTGGCACCGTCGACAACACGACGATCAAGCCGACGACGTTGCCGAGGTACATGCTGGCGATCAGGCCCCAGACGAAATCCTTCTGCTCGACGAACAGCAGCGGACCCGGCTGCAGGCCCCAGATCAGCAAGCCACCGAGCAGCACTGCAGCGGTCGGCGAGCCGGGAATGCCGAGTGCCAGCATCGGCAGCAGCGCGCTGGTACCGGCGGCATGCGCTGCGGTTTCCGGCGCGATCACGCCCTCGATTTCACCGGTGCCGAACTTTTCGCCGTTGCGCGACATCTTCTTCGCCAGGCCGTAGCTCATGAACGAGGCCGGCGTGGCGCCGCCTGGTGTGATGCCCATCCAGATGCCGACCATCGAGCTGCGCAGTGAGGTGACCCAGAACTGCGGCAGCATCTTCCAGGTTTCCCAGACGACCTTCGGATTGATCTTGGCCGACTTGCCAGAGAATTTCAGGCCCTCCTCCATCGACAGCAGGATCTCGCCGATGCCGAACAGTCCGATCACCGCGATCAGGAAGTCAAAACCGCGCATCATTTCGTGGAAGCCGAAGGTCAGACGCAGTTGGCCGGTCACCGTGTCCATTCCCACCGAGGCCAACGCAAAGCCCAGCGCCATCGAGATCAGGATCTTGAACGGCGATCCTTTGCCCATGCCGACGAAGCTGCAGAAGGTCAGCAGATAGACGGCGAAAAATTCAGCCGATCCGAATTCGAGTGCAAAACTTGCAACCATCGGAGCCAGGAAGGTGATCATCAGCACCGCCACGAAGGCACCGATGAACGACGACGTGAACGCAGCGGTAAGGGCTTGCCCCGCCTTGCCGCGTTGCGCCATCGGGTAGCCATCGAAGGTGGTCGCCACCGACCAAGGCTCGCCCGGAATGTTGAACAGGATCGAGGTAATTGCACCGCCGAACAGGGCACCCCAGTAGAGACAGGACAACATGACGATCGCCGAGGTCGGCGACATCGAAAACGTCAGTGGCAGCAGAATCGCGACGCCATTGGCGCCGCCGAGACCCGGCAGGACGCCGATCAACACGCCGAGGATGATGCCGACGAACATCAAGCCGATGTTCGCGGGGGTCAGGATGACCGCGAACCCACCCATCAATGAACCTAGTGCTTCCATTTTTCAGCTCCGGAAATTGAGTTTGTCAACGTTCAGTAGCCGAGGAAGCCCAAGGGATCGAAGCTGCCCTTGTATAGGGGAACCTTGAACCAGACTTCGAACATGACGAAGAAGAAGGCACTGACGGCTAGGCCCAGCGCCGCACTCTTCATCTTCGGATATTTGCCGAGAATGATCATGAACAGCGTGATGTAGATGGCGGACGCGACATAGATGCCGACGAACACGATTGCGAACACGAAGACGCACGCCGGCAGCAGCACCGACAACACCCGGCCAAGTTGCTCACGATCGACGAACACGTCGGTGTCCTTCGATTTGCTGAACACAGCCTGGTAAAAGATGCCGACGGAGGAAATGCAGGTGATCAGACCGATGTAGAAAGGAAAATAGCCCGACCCCGGGCCGTCTTCCTGCCAGCCGGCGCCCAGCCGCCTCGCCTCGATGACGACGACGATGCCGATTGCCAACAGGATCACGGCGACGATCGCATCCATCGTGTTGTTCTTGATGACGGCGGGTGAGTTCGATGTTTCGTGGTCTGCCATGTTCGATCCTGTGAATTGGCGGGCGGCCGATCGAGCGTTTGCAAGCGAGCGGCCGGGGCTGCGCGGCATGCGGTCGCGATCATCCGCACCCGCCCGCCTTTCGGGGTTGTCTGTTTTGAACCATTTGCCGCCAAGGGCGGCGTGGCTGGCGTGGCTCGATCGCCAGACCGATCAAAAAAGGGCGCGCTGCTGCGCGCCCCTTCGATCACTTGGCCATGAAGCCAGCTTCGGTCATCAACTGCTTGTGAGTCGCCTCGGCATCGGTCACCCACTTGACGTATTCGGGGCCGGTCAGCGCGGTCGTATTGAAGGCGCCCTTCTCCATGAACTCTTTCCAGTCCGGCGTCTCGCGAACCTTCTTCAACAGGTCGGTGTAGTACGCCACTTCCTCCGGCTTGACACCGCCTGCCATGAAAATACCGCGCAGCATCACGTAATCGGTCGGAACGCCAGATTCCTTGCAGGTCGGGATGTCGGACCACGACATGGTCTCGGTGACCTTGGTTTTGTAGGGCATGCGGACGTCGTCGAACACGCACAGCGGACGCAGCTTGCCGGCCCGCCACTGCGACACGGCCTCGATCGGGTTGTTGACCGACGAGTTGATGTGGTTGCCCACCAGCTGCACGGCCACGTCGCCACCCCCTTTGAACGGGATGTAGATGAATTTCGTTCCGGTTGCCTTCTCGAGGCCGACGGTGATGATCTGGTCTTCCTGCTTGGAGCCAGTTCCGCCCATCTTCATCTTGCTTGCGCCCGCGGCTTTGGTGGCGTCGATGTATTCCTTGGCCGTCTTGTACGGCGAATCGGCATTGACCCACAACACGAACTGGTCGAGCGCCATCATCGAAACCGGCGTCAGATCCTTCCAATTGAACGGCACCCCGGTGGCCATTGGCGTTGTGAACAGGTTCGACAGCGTGATGATGATCTTGTTCGGGTTGCCTTTGGCTTCCTTGACGTCCATGAAGCCTTCGGCGCCGGCGCCGCCCGACTTGTTGACGACGATGATCGATTCTTTCATCAGCTTGTGCTTGACGATGATGCCCTGTATCAGCCGAGCCATCTGGTCAGCGCCACCGCCGGTGCCCGCAGGAACGACGAATTCGACCGGCTTGGTCGGCTCCCACGCCATCGCGGGTGATGCAACTGTCATGGCGGCCAGTGCCACCGCCGACAAGGCCGTGCCTGCGATCTTCGAACGAACCGAGTGGATATCCTGTTTGAACATGTTGTCTCCTGTAAGTTATTCGCAGACTGCGAATGTGTTCGATGTCAACGGGAACGAACCCGCAGCGTGGCAAATCTTCGTACCCACACCCGCTGGTGAAGATTGACCGCAGTCAATATCCTGAAAATCGACCCCTGGTCATTCCCTAAGTCCTTGTTGAATCCGCCGCGTCGGCCCGCACAAGCATGAATCGCCTTGCAAGGATCTGCGCTGTTCCATCCTCGCAACTATGTAATGGGTGGGAGTCGCCGCGCGTTGACCGCGGTCAACGACTGGGGTAAACCCTATCGCAAAAATCAGCCGCGTGGGGCAATGCGGCCGAATGCGCGCGCCCTGGCCTGGTGAGATCTCGATTGTGTGGCGATGGCCGCCGAAAGGGTTCAATCCTGTATCAGAATTAGCTCCCCTTCAGGATTGAACAGCGGCACCCGATCCCTGAGGGTTCGGGTCTGCAAGCGGGGTCTGCAAGCGCACCGGTCAGATGCCACCAATCGCTATTTCCTCGCCGAAAACCAAACGCCAATGCCAACCACCACCGAATCCGCCGCAAACGCCTTGTCGGTCGACGAAAAACGTGCAGAGTTGCGCCGAGCCGCGCTCGCGTACCACGAGTTTCCGGTACCCGGGAAGATCGCCATCAGTGCGACCAAGCAGGTGGTCAACCAGCACGACCTGGCGCTGGCCTACTAGCCCGGCGTTGCAGCGCCGTGTGAGGAGATCGTTGCCGATCCCGTCAACGCCTTCAAATACACCGCACGCGGCAATCTGGTTGCGGTCATCACCAATGGCACTGCCGTGCTCGGGCTCGGCGACATCGGCCCGCTCGCGGCCAAACCGGTGATGGAAGGCAAGGCCGTGCTGTTCAAGAAGTTCGCCGGCGTCGATGTCTTCGACATCGAGATCGACGAGAAGGACCCGAAAAAACTGGTCGAGGTGATTGCCGCACTCGAACCGACTTTCGGCGCGATCAACCTGGAAGACATCAAGGCGCCCGATTGCTTTTATGTCGAACGCGAACTGCGCAAACGGATGAAAATTCCGGTCTTCCACGACGACCAGCACGGTACCGCCATCACGGTTGCCGCCGCCATGCTGAATGGCCTGAAGGTCGCCGGCAAAAACATCAGTGAAGTCAAGTTGGTCACATCGGGCGCAGGCGCTGCGGCGCTGGCCTGTCTGAACCTGTTGCTGAAGGTAGGATTGAAGCGCGAGAACGTCTTCGTGACCGACTTGGCCGGCGTGGTCTACGAAGGCCGCACCGAGTTGATGGACGACGACAAACGCCAGTACATGCAGAAGACCGACGCGCGTCACCTGGCCGAGGTGATGGTTGGTGCCGATGTCTTTCTGGGCCTGTCAGCCGGCGGCGTGCTGAAGGCCGAGATGGTGAAGACGATGGCACCGGGTCCGGTGATCTTCGCGCTTGCCAACCCCAACCCCGAGATCGCGCCCGAAGATGCCCACGTGGCCCGCGACGACGTGATCATGGCAACCGGCCGCTCCGATTACCCGAACCAGGTCAACAACGTCCTTTGCTTCCCGTACATCTTTCGCGGCGCACTCGACTGCGGCGCAACGACGATCACCGACGAGATGGAAATTGCCGCGGTGCACGCGATTGCCGATCTGGCCCAGGCCGAGCAGAGCGAGCAGGTGGCGGCGGCTTATGTCGGTGAAAAACTCACGTTCGGTCGCGAGTATCTGATTCCGAAGCCGTTCGACCCGCGCTTGATGATGAAGATCGCTCCTGCGGTGGCCAAGGCTGCGGCAGAGAGCGGCGTTGCACTGCGCCCGATCGACGATCTGGACGCATACCGCGACAAGCTGCAGCGTTTCGTCTACGCCTCGGGCACGATGATGAAACCGATCATCGATGCGGCGCGACGGGCGCAGAAGAAGCGCGTGGCGTTTGCCGAAGGTGAGGAGGAACGCGTGCTGCGCGCCGTGCAGATCATCGTCGACGAAGGGATCGCGCGGCCGCCCCTGATCGGCCGCCCGGCCATCATTGCGCAGCGCATCGAAAAATTCGGTTTGCGTCTGCAGGAAGAGCTCGACTACGACATCGTCAATGTCGAGCAGGACCATCGCTACCGCGAGTTCTGGCAGCTCTACCACCGCATGACCGAACGCAAGGGTCACACGGTACAAACCGCCAAGATCGAGATGCGCCGCAGGCTGACCCTGATCGGCGCCATGATGGTGCAAACCGGTGGCGTCGACGGCCTGATCTGCGGCACCTGGGGCACCACCAACCAGCATCTTCACTACATCGATCAGGTGATCGGCAAGCGGCCCGGCACTGGCGAGGATCCCTTGCAGTCGGTACCGGTCTATGCCTGCATGAATGGTCTGCTGTTGCCGGGAAGGCAGGTCTTTCTGGTCGACACCCACGTCAACTACGACCCCAGCGCGATGGAACTGGCGCGGATCACCGTCATGGCCGCCGAAGAAATGCTGCGTTTCGGTTTGACGCCTAAGGTGGCGTTGTTGTCGCATTCGAACTTCGGTACCAGCGACCGGCCGACCGCATTGAAGATGCGCGAAACGCTGCAACTGCTGAAGACCCATGCCGCATGGCTCGAGGTCGACGGCGAGATGCACGGCGACATGGCCCTCGACGGCAAGCAGCGCAACACGGTGATGCCCAACAGCAGCCTGTCCGGCGACGCCAATCTGTTGGTCTTTCCCAACCTCGACTCGGCCAACATCGCCTACAACCTGCTCAAAACCGCGGCTGGCGGCAACATCGCGATCGGCCCGGTATTGCTAGGCGCTGCCAAGCCGGTGCACATCCTGACCGCCAGCGCAACCGTGCGACGCCTCGTCAACATGACCGCGTTGACCGTCGCAGACGCGAATGCCGACCGATAGCCCATATTGATCCCTGCACCGGCATGCCGATGTGCAACTCCGGTTTGGCGAAACCGACCAGGTTGCTCAGCATCGTGACGCCTTCGGAGATCGACACGTATGCGAGCACTTAGGGCGGTCCGAGGCGCCGCCGGGTCGGCGCGCAAGGGTACTTACTGTGTCATTCGGGAATTGAAGAACCTATCATCCGCCAGCGAAATTTCCATCCCTGCGTAAGGAGACCTACCGATGAAATTCAAACTGCTCGCCACGGCCGTTCTTGCTGGCGCCGCGCTCATGGTGGCCGGCCAGGCCGCCGCCCAGGAAAAGCTCACCGTCTGGTGGGTCAAGGGCTTCTACAAGGCTGAGGACGATGCCTTGTTCGAGGCGATCAGGAAGTACGAGGCGAAGAACAAGAACGTCAAGATCGAGCTGTCGCAGTACCCGATCCAGGACATGATTCCCAAGACGGTGGCGGCGCTCGATTCGGGCAACCCGCCAGACGTGGCCTATGCCGACGTGTACGACTTCCAGGTGGCCGGCAAGTGGGCCTTCGACAACAAGCTCGAAGATATCAGCAGCGTCATCAACCCGATCCGCTCGCGCTTTGCGCCCAACACCGCCGAAACCGCGTTCCTGTACAACGACGCGACCAAGAGCCGCGCTTACTACGCGTTCCCGATGAAGCAGCAGACGATGCACATCCAGTACTGGCTGGACATGCTCAACGAAGCGGGTTTCAAGGAATCCATATCCCCACCAAGTGGACCGACTACTGGTCGTTCTGGTGCGACAAGGTTCAGCCCGCGCACCGCACCAAGAGCGGCAATCGCAGCTTCGGCATCGGCCAGCCGCTGGGCGTCGATTCGAGCGACTCGTTCTTCTCGTTCCTGACCTTCGCCGACGCTCACAACGTGAAGATGGTCAGCGACAGCGGCAAGCTGCTGGTCGACGACCCGACAGTGCGCACTGGCCTGATCGGTGCGCTCACCGACTACACCAACATCTACACCAGGGGCTGCACGCCGCCTTCGTCCACCAGCTGGAAGGATCCGGACAACAACGTTGCCTTTCACAACAAGACAACGGTGATGACGCACAACGCGACGATCTCGATCGCCGCGAAGTGGCTCGATGACATGAACAACGCCACGCTGACACAGGAGCAGCGCGACAACGCCAAGAAGAACTACACCGAGCGGATCCGCACCGCAGGCTTTCCCAGCAAACCCGACGGCAGCAAGATGCAATACCGCGCAGCCATCAAGGTGGGCGTGATCTTCAACCAGGCCAAGAACAAGGCGCGTGCCAAGGAGTTCGTCAGCTTCCTGATGCAGGATGAAAACCTCACGCCTTACGTCGAAGGCTCGCTCGGCCGCTGGTTCCCGGTCATGAAGACGGCGCAGGAGCGGCCGTTCTGGAAGGCCGACCCGCACCGCCTGTCGGTCTACAACCAGTTCACCGCCGGCACGGTCAATTTCGAGTTCACCAAGAACTACAAGTTCACGATTCTGAACAACGAGAACGTGTGGGCCAAGGCGGCGAACCGGGTGCTGAACGAGAAGGTGCCGGTGGACAAAGCGGTCGACGAAATGATCGCGCGCATCAAGACGGTCGCGAACTGAGCGCAGCGTCGATAACGGAGCACGCGTGAGCGCGGTCATTGCCGACAACACCGTACCGCCGGTGCGCCGCACGGCAAAGGGCATGACGTCGTGGGAGAAGTGGGGCGCCTTCCTGGTGGTGCCCTACCTCCTCATCTTCCTCATCTTCGTCATCTACCCGGTGGGTTACGGGCTGTGGCTGGCCCGCCACCCGCAGAGCTACGTCAAGCTGTTCGAAGACCCGATCTTCTTCCGCACCCTGGTCAATACCGTGGTGTTCGTCGTGGTCGCCGTCAACCTGAAGATGGCGGTCGCGATGTTCCTGTCGGGCTTTTTCCTGAACACGCGCTGGTGGGTCAAGATCCTGGCGGCCGTGTTCATCCTGCCGTGGGCAGTACCGTCGATCCCGACCATCCTGTCGATGCGCTTCATGCTCAACCCCGAATGGGGCGTGATCAATACCGCGATCTTCAAGATGACCGGGCTGGACGG
>JBBRID010000115.1:0-9645 GCA_038221635.1 Burkholderiales bacterium | reverse complement strand
TGCCGGATGAAGCCACGCTGCGTGAGCGGCTGGCCGCCGCCACGGCGGGTGGTCCGCTGACGGCTGCCCGACTCGAGCCCTTCATCGATGAGGCGGAGAAGGCGCGTGGCCTCGCACCGATCGATCGGGACTCATTGAAGGGCAGCGCACTCTCTGCGGCTGTCGATGCCTTGTTGTTTGAACGCAGCGGCGGTGGCTGGTCGGTTTTGCTGCCGTTGCATGCAGTCGACGATTCGGCGCTGGGAGAACGGGTTCGTCGCGCGCTCGACGGTCTGGTTCCGGACCACGAAGTGCAGGTCGTCGATATCAAGTTCGAACTGGATTCGCTGTATGCACATTTCTTGAATCAGGCGCTGCTGCAGGCGCTGCTCGGCGCTTGTGCAGTGGTGTTGCTGCTGGCGTTGCACCTGCGGTCATGGCGCCGACTGGGTCGGGTCTGCGTGCCGCTGGCGTTGGCCGTGTTGCTGACGCTGGGGCTGCTGGCTGCGTTCGACGTGGCGCTCGGGATCCTGCACCTCGTCGGCTTGCTGCTGGTGATTGCCGTCGGCTCCAACTACGGCTTGTTTTTCGATCAGTTGCACTCCGAGGGGCGGGCTGACCCGGACATGCTGGCCTCGCTGCTGCTGGCCAATCTCACCACCGTGGTTTCGTTCGGCCTGATCGCGTTGTCGGAGATTCCAGCCCTGTCGTCGATCGGCCGGGTGGTTGCGCCAGGCGCCTTGCTGGCGTTGTTGCTGGCGGCCACCATGGCCCGGGTTGGTCCGTTGCCGGGTCTATCCGGCGGCCGAGGCGCGGGATTGCAACCCGGTGTGTGAGAATTTGATGTCCAGCAGTCGCTTCATTGCATGTCTTTTGTCTCCGCACCATCCTCCGCCGCCTGGTCAATGCCAGGATTTCTGAAAGGCAGCATTGGTGTGCACCTGCTGGCCGGCGGCGCGGCGGCCGCGATGCCGCAACATGCCGGGTGGGCGGTGGCCGCGGTAGCCGCCAACCATGCGGTGATAACGATTGCCGGCCTGCTGCCCCGCTGCCGGCTGCTCGGCCCGAACATGACCCGGCTTTGCAAAGCGTCCGCGCAGGCAGGAAGTATTTGCCTGACGATCGACGACGGCCCCGATCCGCAGGTGACGCCGGCCGTGCTCGATCTGCTGGATTCCGAGGCCATGCGCGCCAGCTTCTTCTGCATCGGCGAACGGGCCGAGAAACATGCAGCACTGACGCGGGAAATCCTGGCCCGTGGCCACGACGTGGAAAACCACAGCTTCGTGCATCGACACAATTTTTCCCTGCTCGGCCCAGGCGGCTTCGCCGCAGAGATTTCAAGAGGTCAACAAGCCTTGTTCGACGTGACCGGTCGATGGCCTCGGTTTTTTCGGGCACCCGCAGGTTTGCGCAATCCCTTCCTCGATCGGGCATTGCATCGACAGGGCTTGCAACTCGTCAGTTGGACGCGGCGTGGCTTCGATACCCGGGAAACCGATCCGCAGCGGGTGCTCCAGCGCTTGACCCGAGGCCTGGCTGGTGGCGACATCCTGCTGCTGCACGATGGTCATGCGGCGCGCAATGCCACCGGGCGTGCGGTGATTCTCGACGTCTTGCCCGAACTGGCCCGCGCGGCCCGGCTGGCTGGTCTGCACTGGACGACCTTGAGCGATGAGCAGGCGCTGCAGCCGGGCAGCCGTGCAGCTTCGCATGCCACGGTGGAGGCTGCTGCATGAATCCCGCCGGCAATCCCGCTGCACTCCAATCCAAGGCGTCGCAAGACGATTCGGCGCTACCTCAGGCACCAGCAAAATTGTCCGAAATGGCGCGACCGGCGCCGGATTGGGCTTGGCGCCAGCTGTTGACGACCGCACAGGATCGCTACCGCGAATGCGGGCGTTTTGCGTGGTCATTCGCCGGTGGCAAGCTCGGATGGGATCCGGTGTTTCGCCACATGCTCGAACATGGCCATATTCCCGCTCACGCCAGGGTCGTTGACATCGGATGTGGCCAGGGTTTGCTGGCCAGTCTGCTGGCTGCTGTCGATGAAGCCCATGGTCATGCCGGCTGGCCGGCCGAGTGGCCGCAGCCGCCGCTTGACTGCCGCTATATCGGAATCGAACTGATGCAACGCGACGTCGATCGCGCCAATCGTGCGCTGGCCGCATTGCGGAATCAGGTGCGTGTCGTCTGCGCCGATATGGTCCATGTCGATCTGGAGCCGTGCGACGTAGTGGTGATCCTCGATGTTCTGCACTACGTGAGCCAGTCGAATCAGGAGGCCTTGCTGGCTCGGGTCCAGCAGCAACTGGCCCCTGGCGGTCGGCTGCTGCTGCGCATTGGCGACATGGCTGCCCGGCGCGGCTTCGCGACCAGTCAGTGGGCCGATCGCCTGATTACCGCGGTGCGTGGGCACCGGGTCGCGCCGACCTTCTGCAGACCGCTCGCCGACTGGGTGGCGCTGCTCGAAGGACTGGGTTTCGTGCAGGTTCGCAGCATTCCGATGAGCCGCGGCACGCCGTTCGCCAATGTGTTGCTGGTCGCCGACAAGTCATGAGACCGCTGGCAATCGCTGATTTCACGGTGGTCAGTGCGCTCGGCATCGGCCGCGAAGACCATCGCGCTGCCCTGCATGAACAGCGCAGCGGCCTGGCCCGCCGTGGATTCGAGACAGCCGAACTCGATACCTGGCTCGGTGTGGTCGATGGGGTCGACGACATCCAACTGCCGGCCGAAATGGTCGACTTCGAATGCCGCAATAACCGGCTGGCTTGGATGGCCCTGCAGGCTGACGATTTCAAGGCCAGCGTCGGCGTGGCCACCGCGAGATGGGGTGCGCACCGCGTCGGCGTTTTCATTGGCACCAGCACCTCGGGCATTCTGCAGACCGAGCAAGCCTACCGGCGGCGCGACCCGAACACGGGTGCCTTGCCGGCAGACTTTCGCTACGCGCAAACCCACAACAGCTATTCGGTCGCCGATTTCACCCGCCGGGCGTTGGCGTTGACCGGTCCTGCCGCGGTCATATCGACGGCTTGCTCGTCCAGCGCCAAGGTTTACGGTCACGCGGCCCGGATGATCGAGCTCGGTCTGATCGATGCGGCCGTGGTCGGCGGCGTCGACAGCCTGTGTCTGACCACCCTGTACGGTTTCAATTCGCTGGAACTGCTGTCGTCCGACATCTGTCGCCCCTGGGATCGCAATCGGCGCGGCTTGTCGCTCGGCGAGGGTGCGGCATTCAGCCTGCTCGAACGCAGCAGCAATACCCCGGCGGCGTGGTTGCTTGGTGTCGGCGAGAGCAGCGACGGCCATCACATGAGCAGCCCGCATCCGGAAGGTGCCGGCGCCGTGGCGGCGATGCGCGCTGCCTTGGCGCAGGCGGCGGTCGAACCGGCCGCTGTCGACTATGTGAATCTGCATGGCACGGCAACGCCGAACAACGATACGGCAGAAGATCTCGCCGTCTTCACGGTATTCGGGGCCGACGTGGCCTGCAGTTCGACCAAGGGAGCAACTGGCCATACGCTGGGTGCGGCCGGTGGGGTCGAGGCTGCCCTGTCGCTCCTGGCTCTGCAGGACGGCCTGATCTTGGGTGGCCTCAACGTCACTGACGCTGATCCGGAATTGCGCTGCAACTACGTGACCACGGTGCGCCGGGCCGCGCTGCAACTCGTTGCAAGCAATTCCTTCGGCTTCGGCGGCACCAATGCCTGTGTGCTGCTCGGGGCCGCGCGATGAGCCAGTCGGCAGCGCCGTTGAGGTTCTCATTGCTGGGAGTCGGACTGGTCGGGCCGGGCATGGCCGACTGGAACGAGGCAAGATTCGCGCTCGCCGAGCCGGCGCGCTGGCGGCATTCGCCAACGCTGTTGCCGGCACCACAACGCCTGCCGTCGGCCGAGCGCCGGCGTGCCGGCGACCTTGTCAAACTGGCGATGGCCATTGCCGACCAGGCCTGTGCCGCGGCTGGGCTGGATCCTGCCGATCTTGCGACGGTATTCAGTGCATCCACCGGCGATGCGAGCAATTGCCACGCCTTGTGTGCGGCCCTGGCTGAACCCGAGCGCATCGTCTCGCCGACCCGATTCACCAATTCGGTACACAACGCCGCGGCCGGCTATTGGCACATCGCCACCCGCTCGCAGGCGCCGTCCACCAGCTTGTGTGCGCTCGACGCCAGCTTTGGAGCGGGCCTGCTCGAAGCAGCGGTGCAATGTGTCCATGGCGGGCGGCCGGTGCTGCTGGTTGCTGGGGACGTGCCTTATCCGGAGCCACTGCGCTCGGTTCGCGCAATCAGCGACATATTCGGGGTTGCGCTGCTGATCGGTCCTGCCGACACCAACGGCGCAACGGTCGAGGCCAGCCTGCAGCTCGGTGGCGACGATGCCGCGACGATCTGCGACGATGTCGGCCTCGAGGCGGTCCGGCTCGGCGTGCCGGCCGCGCGAGGATTGCCGCTGTTGCAGTCGCTTGCGCGCTTCGAGACGACCGAAACCTTGGTGATCGACTATCTCGATCGCCTGAGTCTGCGGTTGCAATTGATGCCGGTCGGCACGGTCTGAACACGGTGCAGACGATGTTCCCGTCCGCACTGTTCGACGACTCGACCGCCGACCTGCCGGCGACGCTCGATCACGCGGGCATCGCTGCCGTGGTTCCGCACCGCGGCCGGATGTGCCTGCTCGACCGCATGCGCCATTGGTCTGTCGATGCCATTCACTGCAGTGCGATCAGCCATCGGGATGTGGACAACCCGCTGCGCAGCCAGCGCGGGTTGCTCGCCCCTTGTGCAATCGAATATGCGGCGCAGGCGATGGCCTTGCATGGCGGGCTGCTGGCGCGCCAATCCGGCCCACCGCAGGGCGGCTACATCGCTGCGGTCAGGGACGTCAAATTTGCCGTGTCGTCGTTGCACGATATCGACGGCGAGTTGCAAATCCATGCCGAACGGCTGGCCGGCGATGTCCAGCTCGTGTCCTATCGCTTCCATGTCGACGATGCGGCAGGGCGTCGGCTCGCCGAGGGGCGGGCGACGGTGGTGCTGGAGCCCGCGGAGTCTGCGCGATGAACGGCACGATCAACAACCCGTCGATTCGACGCGCGCTGATCACCGGCGCCAGCGGCGCGATTGGCGGCGCCATCGCGCGCCGGCTGGCGCGTGACGGTGCGGTCGTGGTCTTGCACGCCAATGCGCGGCCTGACGTGGTCGAACGCCTGGCAGACGACATCCGCAGCGCCGGCGGCCGTGCAGAAACCTGCGTGTTCGACCTGACCGACCAAGCCGCCAGCCGCGCCGCCTGCGATCGGCTGCTGCAGGACGGCACGATCCAGATCATCGTCAACAACGCAGGCATCCACGACGACGCGGTGTT
This sequence comes from Burkholderiales bacterium, assembly GCA_038221635.1. GTDB lineage: Bacteria > Pseudomonadota > Gammaproteobacteria > Burkholderiales > Burkholderiaceae_C > Ideonella_A. The sequence goes on along the minus strand of JBBRID010000115.1, from coordinate 4,294 downwards.
TCCGGCCATGACATCCACGCAGTGGCACCGCGTGATCGATGTTTCGCTGAACGGCTTCTTCAACGTCACGCAGCCGCTGCTGCTGCCGATGCTGCGCACGCGCTGGGGCCGCGTTGTCAACATCTCGTCGGTTGCCGCGCTGATGGGAAACCGCGGCCAGGTCAACTACGCCGCAGCCAAGGGCGCGCTCAACAGCGCGACCCGCGCCTTGTCACTGGAAGTGGCCAGCCGTGGTGTCACGGTGAATGCGATCGCCCCCGGCATCATCGAATCGCCGATGGCCGCCGCCGTCTTCGACGCCCAGACCATCGCCCGGCTGGTACCGGTCAAACGAGCAGGTACAGCCGATGAAGTGGCAGCGCTGGCGGGCTTTTTGTGTGGAGCGGACGCCGGCTACATCACCGGGCAGGTGATTTCGGTGAATGGCGGGATGTGTTGAGCGATTGAGTGCCGTGGCCTGGCGGCGGTTTCACGACTGGCGCAATTGCAGCGCCATCCGACGCGCGCCGATGCCGGCGCCGTAGTAGTCGGGGACACGCGCCGTCTCGATGAATCCGTGTCGAATGTAGAAATCGAACGCAGGCTTGTTTTCAGTGCGCAACTCAAGTCCGATTGAAGCCAGGCCCGCCACCCGCGCCGAGGCCAGGAGCCAGTTCAGCATCGAGCTGGCGATGCCGCGACGCTGGCGTGAAGCTTGCACCGCCAACAGCGTCAAGTGGCCATGCTGGTCGCCAAATTGCATCGCCGCAAAGCCACCCAGTGAATGTCCGTCTTCGGCGACCAGCACGACCATGTTGGCGTCCTTGATCATGGCCGCGATGCGCTTCGGGCGATAGCGCCAATCGAGGCCAGTCTCGATCAGGTCGCGCGACATTGCTGCAATCAGCGTCGCGTCGTCCTGGCGAGCCGGCCGGAGGGTTGCGGCGGAAAACTGGTTCATCGATTCGGATTGAGGCTCGCCGGCCGTCGAAGCATGGCGGTCGGTCAGAACGTCGGAAAACGGCTCGTTATCTAATCGATTATTGTGCGAGAGGCGTCGGCCATGCAGTAGAGTTTGCGCTTGCCTGCGGCCTCGCTTACGTTGCCTTCGCAATGCTACGTTTCATCCTCACCCGATTGAGTTTGATCGTTCCGACCTTCATCGGGATGACCCTGCTGGCGTTTTTTCTGATCCGGATGGTGCCCGGTGATCCGATCGAAACGCTGGCTGGCGAGCGCGGCATCGATGCCACCCGCCACGCCGCGCTGTTGAAGGAATACGGCCTCGACCGGCCGATCCTGGTGCAGTACGGCATCTACATCGGCCGCGTCCTGCACGGTGACCTGGGCAAGTCGCTGATCACCCAGACGCCGGTACTCGATGAATTTCTGGCGCTGTTCCCGGCCACCGTCGAACTCGGCTTCAGCGCCATCGTCTTCGCGCTGGTGATCGGCATACCGGCCGGCATCCTCGCCGCGGTGCGGCGCAATTCGATCTTCGATCATGGCGTGATGGGTGTCTCGCTGACCGGCTACTCGATGCCGATCTTCTGGTGGGGCTTGTTGCTGATCCTGCTGTTTTCGGTCAAGCTCGATCTGACACCGGTTTCCGGGCGCATCGACGTGATCCACTTCATCGAGCCCATCACCGGCTTCCTGTTGATCGACAGCCTGTTGAGCGGCGACAAGGGCGCCTTCGGCTCGACCGTGTCCCACCTGATCCTGCCGGCCATCGTGCTTGGCACCAACCCGCTGGCGGTGGTGGCTCGCATGACGCGATCGGCGATGCTGGAAGTGCTGGGCGAGGATTACATCCGCACCGCACGTGCCAAGGGCCTGCCGCAGTTGCGCATCGTTTCGATCCATGCGCTGCGCAATGCGCTGATTCCGGTGATCACAGTGATCGGCCTGCAGGTCGGCGTGTTGTTCACCGGCGCGATCCTGACTGAAACCATTTTTTCCTGGCCCGGTGTCGGCAAGTGGCTGATCGAAGCGATCGGCCGGCGCGACTATCCGGTGCTGCAAGGCGGCATGCTGCTGCTTGGTGTGATGGTGATGATGGTCAACCTGTTGGTCGACATCACCTACGGCATCATCAATCCCCGCATCAGGGTCAGCAAATGAACCCGCTGGTCGAGACGCCTGAGCTTCCGCCGCCGCAACCACTGCGCGAGTTCTGGAGCGATTTCAGCGCCAACCGCGGCGCGCTGGCCGGCCTGATGATCGTCGTGGTGGTGTTGCTGCTGGCACTGTTTGCGCCGGTACTCGCGCCGTATGCCCCCGACCTGACCGACAACACCGTTTTTCTGAAGCCGCCGATGTGGCAGGACGGTGGCTCGGCTGCGCACCCGCTGGGCACCGATGCGATCGGACGCGACATGTTGTCGCGGCTGATCCATGGCGCGCGTTTGTCGCTGGTGATCGGTCTGGCGGTGGTGACGCTATCGGTGCTGCTCGGCACGGTGCTCGGGCTGACGGCCGGCTATTTCCGCGGCATCTACGAAATCGCCGTGATGCGGGCAATGGACATCATCCTGACCCTGCCCAGCCTGTTGCTGGCCATCGTCATCGTCGCGATCCTCGGGCCGGGCCTGGTCAATGCGATGCTGGCGGTCGCTGTCGTCGTGTTGCCGCATTACGTCCGGATCACGCGCGCTGCGGTGATTTCGGAGACCTCGAAAGACTATGTCACCGCCGCCAGGATGAACGGCGCCGGCCATCTGCGGCTGATGTTCAGCGAGGTGTTGCCGAATTGCGCCGCGCCACTGATCGTGCAGGCATCGCTCGGTATCTCGACCGCGATCCTCGACGCGGCTGCGCTCGGCTTTCTCGGTCTTGGCGCACAGCCGCCGTCGCCCGAATGGGGAACCATGCTTGCCGACGCCCGCGAATTCGTGCTGCGTGCCTGGTGGGTGGTGACGTTTCCGGGTCTGATGATCCTGATCACCGTGCTGTCGTTCAACCTGCTCGGCGATGGTCTGCGCGACGCCCTCGATCCAAAACTCAAGCGATGAACAATCCCCTTACAGCCTGGGCGCAACGCCTCGCTCTCGTCACGAACCTGGAACCCAGGATGAGATCTGCCGCGCCGACTTCGGCTTTTGGCCCGATGCACACTGTCGGGCGCCAGGCTCTGTGCAGGAGCGGGCTCGGGGCGGCGGGGTACTGGGTGACCTCCATGTCCCCCGGGCCGGTTCATTCTCCGAGCGCTCCGAGTCGAATTGATCCGGCCCTCCTCCTTTACTTGCGGTCACCCAGCACCCCACCACCCCGAGCCTGCCACCACCGTGGTTCGCATGGGCCTTCGACAAGCACGTTGGTAGCCAGAGCGCTGTGGTGGGGTGCCGTGTGGAGGGAAGTAAAGGAGGGGGGCCGGCTGGATTCGCTGGGGACGCTTGAGTTTCTAACCGGCCCGGGGGACATGGACGGGACACGGCACCCCGCCGCAGCGCTCTCGCGCCAGCCGATGCCTGAAGACCGTTGCCGACGAACGTCCGCAACGGGCCAAAAGCGGAGCTTCACCCGCATTCATCTGGCAATGCGGGTCGTGCAAAGCACGGTGGAAGCCTGAGATGGCCCTGCTCGAGATCCTGAACCTGTCGGTCGAATTCCCGGCCCGCCGCGGCAGCCTGCAGGCGGTCGACGGGGTCCGCTTGTCGCTGCAGGCCGGCGAGGTGCTCGGGATCGTCGGCGAATCAGGATCGGGGAAAAGCGTCACGATGATGGCGCTGATGGGGCTGGTGGCGTTTCCCGGCCGCGTCACCGCCGACCGTCTGGAATTCGACGGCCATGACCTGCTGAAGATCTCGGACCGCGACCGCAGCCAACTGATCGGCAAGGACGTCGCGATGATCTTCCAGGATCCGACCACCAGCCTGAACCCGTGTTTCACGATCGGCTTCCAGTTGGCGGAGACGCTCAAACTGCACCTGCGGATGGACGCTGCAGCGGCCCGACTGCGCAGCATCGAATTGCTCGAGCAGGTCGGCATCCCGGCACCCGCGGCGAGGTTGAAGTCGTTTCCGCACCAGTTGTCGGGTGGCATGAACCAGCGCGTGATGATTGCGATGGCGATTGCCTGCAACCCCAAGCTGCTGATTGCCGACGAGCCGACCACCGCCCTCGACGTGACGATCCAGGCGCAGATTCTCGATCTGCTGCGCTCGCTGCAAAAGGACCGCGGCATGGCGCTGGTGCTGATCAGCCACAACATGGGCGTCGTCTCCGAGATGGCTCAGCGGGTGGCGGTGATGTACGCCGGGCAGGTCATGGAGGAGCAGGGCGCGCAGAGCTTGTTCAACGCGCCACAACATCC
>JBBRID010000114.1:0-9661 GCA_038221635.1 Burkholderiales bacterium | reverse complement strand
GTCACGAGTTTGTACTCCTCGCCCTGGCTGTTCAGCGGTCGCACGGTGCGGTAGAACACATCGATCGCGCGCGATACGCCGTCGATCGTGAAGTACGGGTCGACCGTGCTGACGACGACGGTGCGCTGCGAGCGGCTGGTGTTGAGCTCGATGCCGAGGTAGTTGCCCGAACCGAAGACGTTTTCCTGCTTGACCGAGGCCGTCAACGACAGCTTGTCCGCGCTTGAGAATCCGGCGCCGAGCAACAGGTTGCCGGTCGGCTTCTCCTTGATCGTCAGCGTCAGGTCGACCTGATCCTGCGAACCCGGTACCTCGTTGGTCTCGACGTTGACCTCGCTGAAATAACCAAGCCTGTCGACGCGATCGCGCGACAGCTTGATCTTGCGGGCGTCGTACCACGATGTCTCGAACTGGCGGAATTCACGGCGCACCACTTCGTCGCGGGTACGGCTGTTGCCGGCGATGTTGATGCGCCGAACGTAGACACGACGCTGCGGCTCCGAGGCCAGCACAACCACCACGCGCCCCGTAGCGCGATCGATTTCGGGGCGCGAATCAACCCGAGCAAAGGCATATCCGAAGCTGCCGAAGCGCTCTGTGAAAGCCCGCGTCGTTTCGGCCACGGACTCGGCCCGATAGGCCTCGCCCGGTTTGATCGTGACAAGATCCTTGAATTCGTTTTCCTTGCCGAGGTATTCGCCCTCCAGACGCACCGCCGTGACGGTATACGGCTGACCCTCGGTGACGTTGATCGTGATCGAGATGTTCTGCTTGTCGGGCGAGATCGCAACCTGCGTCGAATCGACATTGAACTCGAGGTAGCCGCGATTCAGGTAGTAGGCACGCAGCGTCTCGAGATCGGCGTTGAGCTTGACGCGCGAATAGCGGTTGGCCTTGGTGTACCAGTTCAGCCAGCCGCCATCGTTGAGGTCGAACAAGCCCTTCAACGTGCTTTCGGAAAATACCTTGTTGCCGGTGATCTGGATGTCGCTGATTGCCGCAGCCTCGCCTTCGGTGATCGTGAAGGTGACATTGACCCGGTTGCGCTCTTGCGGCGTCACCGTCGTGACGACCTCGGCGCCATACAAGCTTCGGGTCAGATACTGGCGCTTCAATTCCTGCTCGGCGCGGTCGGCCAGTGCCTTGTCGAACGGCAGGCCCTGCCCGATACCGAAATCCTTCAGGGACTTGATCAGCACGTCCTTGTCGAATTCCTTCAGGCCGACAAAGTCGATGTTGGCAATGACCGAGCGTTCGTCGACGATGACGACCACGACGCCATCCTCGATCTCGATACGGACGTCCTTGAACAGGCCGGTAGCGAACAGCGCCCGCAAGGCCGCTGCGCCCTTCTCGTCGCTGTAGGTATCGCCGACACGAAATGGCAACGAGGCAAAGACGGTTCCGGCATCGGTGCGCTGCAAGCCCTCGACCCGGATGTCCTTCAGCTGGAACGGGTCGACCGCCCAGGCTGGAACGGCATACAGGGTTGCGGACAGCGCAACGGTCAGGGCCGTCAGGGCAAAACGGGTCAGTCGGGAATGGGAAGGCATGCGTGAAATCAGTGCAGGCCCAACAGGCGGGCCACATCGTTGTAAAGGGCCAGCGACATCATCATGAGCATGATCGCCACGCCGCCTCGTTGCAGCCGGTCTAGCCACAACTCGGAGACCGGCCGCCCTGTCACTGCTTCGAAAAGATAATATATCAGGTGCCCACCGTCGAGCATCGGCAACGGCAGCAGGTTCAATACGCCGAGACTGATGCTGACGATCGCGAGAAAGCCGAGATAGTAGGCCAGTCCGAGGCGCGCCGACTGGCCGGCGTAGTCGGCGATGGTCAGCGGACCGGACAAATTCTTCAGCGACGCGTCGCCGGTCAGCATCCGGCCCATCATCTTCAGTGTCAGCGCCGACATGTCCCAGGTCCGGCTCGCGGCTTGCGACAATCCATCGAACAGACCGAAGCTGACCGTCACCATCTCGGCCGGTTTGCCAATGAACGCCTCGACACGTCCGATCCGGCGCTCCTGATCGATCACGGTCATCGGCGTGACCTCCAGCGTCAGCGCTCGACCGTCGCGCTCGACTCGCCAGCTCATCGGCTTCGGCGCAGCTGCTGCCTCGCTGCCGACACTGCTGCCAACACTACTGCGAATGACCTCGCGAAGACTCGCGGCATCGAGCACCGGTGAGCCATCGACACTGAGAACCAGATCGCCAGCCCGCAAACCGGCTTTCGCCGCCGGTCCGCCCGGCCTGACCTCACCGAGCACCGGCTCGCTGTAGGCCTGTCCCAGACCGATGTGTTGCATCAGTTTGGCATCGACCTCGCGGGCGTCGAGATTGGCAAGCGGCAAGGTCAAAGTGCGGGCGCCGCGTCCCGCCGAATCGGTCACGCTCAACTGCAGACTTTCGCCTTTCATTGCCGCCTGCGTGAGTTCCCAGCGCAGTGCGCTCATCGAGCGCAATTCGCGCCACTCGATGCCGTCGGACGACACTTCACGCGCCCAGTCACCGGCGCGAACGCCAGCCTTTGCGGCGATGCTCTGCGCCGGCGGCGCAGCCAGCAAGGCTTTCGGTTCGTCGACACCGATCCAGTTGGCCGCCGCATAAAGCAGCACGGCCAGCAGCAGGTTGGCCAGCGGGCCGGCCGCCACCACGGCCGCACGTTGCCACAGCGGTTTGCGGTTGAATGCCATGCCGAGTTGCGAAGCCGGCACATCGCCTTCACGCTCGTCGAGCATCCGGACATACCCGCCCAGCGGCAGCGCCGAGACGACGAATTCGGTGCTGTCCGGGGTGGCCTGGCGGCGCCAGAGGACCCGTCCGAAGCCGACCGAGAAACGCAGCACCTTGACGCCGCACGCAACAGCCACGCGGTAGTGGCCGTATTCGTGAATCACAATCAGCAGGCCGAGCGTGACGACGAAGGCAAGAACGGTGACTATCATCGAGACAGGTTCCTGATGGTTGCGCGGGCGGCTTGCCGGCCTCGGGCATCGAGATCGAACAAGGCCTCGATGCTGTCGGCATCGCCCGCAGTGGGAACAACTTGCTCGATTGTCTCGCGGTTGACGGCGTGAATCCGGTCGAATGCGATTTCGCCACCTAGAAATGCGGCCACCGCCTCTTCATTGGCGGCATTCAGCACCGCCGTACTGCCGGCCGGCGCGCGCAATGCATCCCAGGCGAGAAAGAGGCCCGGAAAGCGATCGACATCGGCGGGCTCGAAACTCAGCGTCCCCAGCCGGGCAAAGTCGAGTTGCCCGGCCCCGCTTTCGATGCGTTCGGGGAAGGCCAGGCCGTAGGCGATCGGCACCCGCATGTCCGGGGTTCCGAGTTGCGCCAAGACCGAATGATCGCGGCACACCACCATCGAATGAATGATGCTTTGAGGGTGGATCACAACCTCAACCTGCTCGGGTGTCAGGTCGAACAGCCAGCGCGCCTCGATGACCTCGAGCGCCTTGTTCATCATGGTGGCGGAATCGACCGAAATCTTGCGCCCCATCACCCAGTTCGGATGTGCACAGGCCTGGTCGGGCGTTACGTCCTTCAGACTTGCAGGGTCGCGCTCGCGAAACGGGCCACCCGAGGCCGTCAGCACGATGTGGTGGATGCGCTCACTCCAGGTGTTGCGATCCTCCGGCAAACACTGAAAAATGGCCGAATGTTCGCTGTCGATCGGCAGTAGCGTGGCGCCACCTTGCGCGACCGCCTGCATGAACATGGCGCCGCCAACCACCAATGCCTCCTTGTTGGCGAGAAGCAGGTGCTTGCCAGCGTGCGCCGCGGCCAGACACGGTGGCAGCCCGGCGGCGCCGACGATGGCTGCCATCACGCTGTCGACCTGCGGGTGAGCGGCCAGTTCCGACAAGGCGGCCGGGCCCGACATCACCTGCGTTGCGCAGCCTTCGGCTGCGAGGCGCTCGCGCAATCGGCCGGCCGATGCAGCATCAGGCATCGCGGCGAAGCGTGGTTTGAATCGCAGGCACTGCGCCAGCAGTTCGTCGACACGGCTGTGCGCGGTCAACGCGAATACCTCGTAACGATCAGGGTGACGGGCGATCACGTCGAGCGTGTTGGCGCCCACCGACCCGGTCGAGCCGAGGATGCACACGCTGCGCCTGGCACGAGCAGGAACGGAACTGGAACTCATCGTCAGCGGCATCCGGGAGAAGTGCAACTTGGTCAATGCGCCACGAACGCCAGCGCCAGTGGCAGCACAGGCAAGAGCGCGTCGATGCGGTCGAGCACGCCGCCATGGCCTGGCAGGAGACCGCTGCTGTCTTTGGCGCCGGCACTGCGTTTGACCAGCGACTCGACGAGATCGCCGACAACGCTCATCGCAGCCAGGAAAACCACCGCCAGCAACATCACAACCGTGCCGAGGCGCGTCGCAACCAGACTGAACCAGCTCGGGTTGGCGGCAGCCGCCTGCCAGGAACGATCCATCAGCAGCCACAACAAGGCCAGTATCAACGTGGCTGCCATCCCGCTATAGACGCCGGCCCAGCTCTTGCCGGGACTGATCGCCGGCGCCAGCTTCCGTCGACCGAACGCACGGCCGCCGAAATAGGCGGCAATGTCGGCCAGCCAGACGATGCACAACAACGACAGGATGAAGTTGATGCCCAGCGAACGCGCGCTGACCAATGCGAGCCAAGCCGTCCACAACAGCAGCAGCCCGATCAGCAGGCGACCGGCGGCCGACATTTTCGGCCAACCAGCCACTCCGGCGCGCAGCACGTAGACGCCACCGAGCACCCAGGCGGCCAGCGCCACCAACCAGAGGATGCGAGGCACCGCCACCGTCCAGCCGACAGCCCAGGCCAGTCCACAGGCCGCGGCCAACGCGGCACCATAGCCATACGCGGCGGCGCCGGGCAGACCATTCAGACGCGCCCATTCCCAGCCAGCGGCAGCCACCATCAGCAGCGTCAATGCAGTGAACGGCAACGGCGACGTGGCAAACAAGGCGGGCAACAGAACCGCCAGCATCGCCAGCGCGGTGATGATGCGCTGCTTCAGCATTCCGGTTCTCGATGTTGCGCGGGCGAACAAGGTGACTTCATCGGCTGAGCAACTCGCTGGTTTCGCCGGCATCCTTGACCATGCCGAACCGGCGGTCGCGCCTCGCGTATTCGGCTAGGGCGGCGTCGAGTTCGCTGGCGTCGAAATCAGGCCAAAGACAATCGGTGAAGATGAACTCCGAGTAGGCCGCCTGCCACAACAGAAAGTTGCTGATCCTCACCTCGCCACCGGTGCGAATATACAGATCGGGATCGGGCGCGTAGTTCAGCGCCATGTATTTGCCCAGCCTTCCCTCGTCGAGATGCTCGGCGGCAATGCCATCCTTGAGGGCGTGCTGGCAGGCCTGCACGATATCCCAGCGCCCTCCGTAGTTGAACGCGACCGACAAGGTGATGCGCCGGTTGTGCTGCGTTCTCTGTTCCGCCTCGTTCCAGGCGCCGCGCAACTTTTCCGACAAGTGCGAGCGGTCGCCAATGATGCGAATTCGCACGCCATCCTCGGCCAACCGGCCGAGGTACTTCGACGCGGCCACCAGCATCAATTCCATCAGACCGGAAACCTCTTCGCGCGGCCGCTTCCAGTTTTCAGATGAGAACGCGAACACGGTCAGGAACTCGATACCGCGGTCGGCGCAGGCGCGAACTGTCTTCAGCACGACATCGACGCCCTGCTTGTGGCCGACGAAGCGAGGCATCCGGCGTTTCTTCGCCCAACGGCCATTGCCGTCCATCACGATGGCAATGTGGCGCGGCACCCGAGAGGCGTTCTGTTCCGACAAGTCAGCCCTGCCCGTCAGGACTGCCCGTCAGGACAGTCGGCATGGTCAACAAATATGGTTTGCAAGGTGGTGTCTTCATCAGACCGCCATGATCTCGCCTTCTTTGGTGCTGATCATTCGATCGATCTCGGAAATCGTGCGATCGGTCAGCTTCTGTACCTCGTCGAGCGAGCGGCGCTCGTCGTCTTCGGTGATGGTTTTGTCCTTCAGGAGTTTCTTCGCTTGCTCATTGGCCTCGCGGCGCTGATTGCGCACGGCAATCTTGGCATCCTCACCGGCAGTGCGCACCACCTTGGTCAGGTCACGGCGGCGTTCTTCAGTCAGCGCCGGCATCGGAACGCGCAGCAACTCACCCTGCGATGCCGGATTCAGGCCCAGTTCGCTTTCGCGAATTGCGCGTTCGATCTTGCCTGCCATTCCCTTCTCCCAAGGCTGGACGCTCAGGGTCCTGGCGTCGAGCAGGGTCACGTTGGCGACCTGGCTTATCGGCAGCGTGGTGCCGTGGTAATCGACCAGCACCTGGTCCAGGATGCCCGGATGGGCACGGCCGGTGCGGATCTTCTGCAACTCGGACTTGAACACTTCGATGGACTTGGCCATCTTCAGTTCGGCGGTTTTCTTGACTTCAGCAATGCTCATGGCAGATCCTCAGGCTGGCAGTCGACCCGATCACAGCAATCCGGGCCGACCTGGTTTCAGACATGCACCAAAGTTCCCTCGTCTTCACCGAGCACCACTTGCTTGAGCGCGCCGGGCTTGAAGATGCTGAACACCTTGATCGGGAGTTTCTGGTCGCGGCACAACGCGAAGGCCGTCGCGTCGAGCACCTGCAGATTGCGTGCAATCGCCTCGTCGAAGCTGATGCGGGCAAATTTTGTCGCATTCGGATCGAGTTTCGGATCGGCGCTGTAGACGCCATCCACCTTGGTCGCCTTCAAGACGATCTCTGCACCGACTTCGGCACCGCGCAGCGCCGCCGCGGTATCGGTGGTGAAGAACGGGTTACCGGTCCCGCCGGCAAACACCACCACCTTGCCTTCTTCGAGGTATTGCAAGGCCTTCGGGCGGACATAGGGCTCGACAATCTGGTCGATTGCAATCGCCGACATCACGCGCGCCGTCATGCCTTCCTGGCGCATGGTGTCGGCTAGCGCGAGCGCATTCATAACGGTGGCCAGCATGCCCATGTAGTCGGCCGTCGCACGGTCCATGCCGACCGCCCCTCCGGCAACGCCACGGAAGATGTTGCCGCCGCCTATGACGACCGCCACCTCGCATCCCAGTTTGGTGACTTCCTGCACCTCCCGGACCATCCGGACGATGGTGGAGCGATTGATGCCATAGGCATCCTCGCCCATCAGGGCCTCGCCGGAGAGTTTGAGCAGGATTCGCTTGTAGGCGGTGGGCATGCAGGGTCCTTGTGATCCTTCAGTTGGGCGAAGTCTAGCCGCCGTGGATCGACACACGGCCAGCGCTCGTCGACGCCGGATCAGCCGCCCTTGGCAGCGGCGATCTGAGCCGCGACTTCTGCTGCGAAATCATCCGCCTTCTTCTCGATCCCCTCGCCCACCACATACAGCGTGAAACCCTTGATGGTGGTGGCTTGCGCCTTCAGCATCTGCTCGACGGTCTGCTTGTCATTCTTGACAAAAGTCTGGTTGAACAGACTGACTTCCTTCAAAAACTTCTGCACGGAACCATCGACACGCTTGGCAACGATCTCCGGCGACTGCGCCTTCTTGCCTTCGGCCACTGCGGTTGCGGCGTCCTCGGCAGCCTTCTCGGCGGCAATCTTGCGTTCTTTCTCGATCAAGTCGGCCGGCACTTCCGACGACGACAACGAGACTGGCTTCATCGCAGCAACGTGCATCGCGACATCCTTGGCAGCGACCTCGTCACCGTCGTACTCCACCAGCACACCGATCCGCGTGCCATGCAGGTAGGACGCCAGTTTGCCGCCGCCGCTGTAACGGGTAAAACGGCGGATCGACATGTTTTCACCGATCTTGCCGATCAGGCCCTTGCGGACATCTTCGAGGGTCGGACCAAAACCGTCCTGGCTGTACGCCAGAGTGGACAACGTGTCGACATCGGCCGGTTGGTGCTCGCGCACCAGGTTGGCACAAGCCTGGACCAGACTCAGGAACGAATCATTCTTGGTCACGAAGTCGGTTTCGCAATTGACTTCGACTACAGCGCCGGTGTTGCCTTCGACGCTTATCGCGACAACGCCTTCGGCCGTGATGCGCGACGCGGCCTTGCCGGCCTTGCTGCCCAGCTTGATGCGCAGCAGTTCTTCGGCGCGCTCGGCGTCGCCTTCGGCCTCGGTCAGCGCCTTCTTGCATTCCATCATCGGGGCGTCGGTCTTGGCACGCAGGGCGGCGACCATGCTGGCGGTGATTACGGGCATCTCGTTTTTCTCCATTCTTCGTTCCTCAGCGCCCGATCAGACTTCGCCAGGGCGGTGGAACAGGGTCGTTGCATTGAAAAAGGGGCTGAAGCAGCCCCTTTCGAATCCCGCCCGTGCGGGCGGGAAGGGCTGAAGCGTCAGGCGTTCTCGTCGACTTCGACAAACTCGTCGCCCTCTGCCGCGACGGCCTGGACAACGTCGTTATTCGCGTTGGCCTTGCCTTCGAGGACAGCGTCGGCAACGGCGCGCGCATAAAGCGCCACGGCCTTGGCCGAGTCGTCATTGCCAGGGATCACGTAGTCGATGCCGAGTGGCGAGTGGTTCGAGTCAACGATGGCCACGACCGGAATGCCGAGCTTGACGGCTTCGGCAATGGCGATCTTGTGATAGCCGACGTCGATGACGAACAGGGCATCAGGCAAGGAGCCCATGTCCTGGATGCCGCCGATATCCTTCTCGAGCTTCTCGAGTTCGCGCTGGAACATCAGCGCTTCTTTCTTGATGCGGATTTCGGTCCCGGCATCGATCTGGCTCTTCATGTCCTTCAAGCGCTTGATCGAGCCCTTGACGGTCTTGAAGTTGGTGAGCATGCCGCCGAGCCAGCGCTGGTCGACGAACGGCATGCCGGCGCGGCGCGCTTCCAGCGCGATCACGTCACGCGCCTGACGCTTGGTGCCCACCATCAAAATGGTGCCGCGCTTGGACGCGAGCTGGCGAACGAACTTCATCGCATCGTTGAAGAGCGGCTGCGTCTTCTCGAGGTTGATGATGTGAATCTTGTTGCGATGACCGTAGATATACGGGGCCATCTTGGGGTTCCAGAAGCGGGTTTGGTGTCCGAAATGGACACCCGCTTCCAGCATTTCACGCATCGTGACAGACATGGAGACTCCAAAGGTTGGTTCTAGAATCCGACCTGAATCGTGGTGAGGGAGCGGTTCAACTGAACACTTCCTTTCACCGCGACACCTTTCAGCAGCCGGGTTCGCGATTTCGTCGATCCGTGTAGAAGCTGTGCGCTCCTGCCCCGGAAAAACCCGTCGAGTCTAGCATGTCCCAGCAATCCCCCGTAACGCTCGACTTGCTCGAGGCACGCGCCCGTGTTGCCGATGGTCGAACCAAGGCATCGCAGGCGCTGCAGGAGTGTCTCGCGGCAGCCGGCTCGCCGCGCTGTCGCAGCGCCTTTGTCGCCCTGTTCGAGCAGACGGCAAGCGCCGAAGCTCGGGCGGTGGACGCACTGCGCGCTGCCGGCGGGCCGACGCCCGCGCTCGGCGGTCTGGCAATCAGCGTCAAGGCCCTGTTCGATGTGCACGGGCAGCGCACCACCTCCGCGTCCCGATTGCTGGCAGATGCAACGATCGCCAGCGCAGACTGTCCTGCGGTGGCGCGCCTGCGTGGGGCCGGTGCCGCGCTGATCGGCCACACCAACCAGAGCGA